>JBITAD010000608.1:0-6165 GCA_044439945.1 Blastopirellula sp. JB062 | reverse complement strand
GGCCTCTAATTGCGTGTCACTAGGCGTATATGGCTGCTTGCATTTGGTGCAAACCACCCGCACGAGACGCTGGGCGAGCACCGCGATGACGCTACTTGCCACCAGATAGGCGGGGACACCCATATCCACCATACGTGTAATAGCACCGGGCGCATCGTTCGTGTGCAGCGTACTGAATACCAAGTGTCCAGTAAGAGAAGCTTGGATTCCCATCTCCGCAGTCTCTTGATCTCGCATTTCACCCACGAGGATCACATTGGGGGCCTGACGCAGCATCGCCCGGATGATTCGAGCAAAGTCTAGCCCGATACTATGCTTTACCTCCACCTGATTGATACCGGGCAGGTAGTACTCGACGGGGTCTTCGGCGGTGATGATCTTGGTATCGGGTCGATTCAACTCGTTGAGCGCGGCGTACAGCGTGGTCGTTTTTCCCGACCCAGTCGGCCCGGTCACCAAAATAATGCCGTTCGGACGCTTGATCAGACTTTGAAACTTCTGGAACGCGTCTTCAGAGAGCCCAAGCTGCCGAACCCCCACTTTAATACTATCTTTATCCAGAATCCGCATCACGATCGACTGACCATGGTTGGTCGGAATGACGTTGACGCGCAAGTCGATCTCTTTGGTGCCTACGTCGGCTTTGATGCGACCATCCTGACAACGACGCCGCTCGGCGATGTCGATACCGGCCAAAATCTTGATCCGCGAGATTAACGCGCCCAACATCCGCCGGGGGGGGCTGTCGCGCTCGACCAATACCCCATCAATGCGGTATCGGATGCGGACCCGGTCTTCAAACGGTTCGACATGAATGTCGGAAGCGCGAAGCTGGACTGCCTCGTTAATCATGAGCTGCACCAGGCGAACGACCGGGGCGCTGTTGTCGTCGACCGCCGAGACTTCGGAGTAGGTCTGCGTATCCTCCTGCATCGTGTCGGTAAAGTCGATCGCGGTATCGGTGAACTCTTGCAGCATCGTATCGGCCGATTCCCCCTCTTGCTGGCCGTAATACCGGTTGATCGACTCCAAGATGTTTTCGCGGGGGGCGAGTGCGATCTCGACCTTGCGGTTCAGAATGAATCGCAATTTGTCGAACGCTTCGAGGTCGAACGGGTTGCTGACGATCACGCGCAGCGCGCCATCTTCTTCCGACATCGGCATGATGATGTTTTCGCGAGCGACCGACTCCGGCACCAATTCGACGGCCGAAGGGTTGATTAGCACCGAATCTAAGTCGACATATTCGAGGCCGTGCTCTTGGGCGAGCGCCTTCATCACGTCGCTGCCGGACGCATACCCCAGATCAACTAGGGCGTCATGTACCTGAATCTTTTTCTTGTCGGCAAGCTGCTCCGCTTCGGCAAGCTGATCAGGGCCGACAATGCCGCGGCGAATCAGGTTTTCCGAAAAGTCTCCGAGTGTTCCGGTCAAGGCGCAATCCTCCCGAACGCGATAAGTCGCTGCGAGCGCAGTTATTTACGAAAAGTGAGAATATAGGGAATGCGAGGGCGAAAGAAAAGATTTAGCCGCCGCGCATCATAAACCACGAGTTTTCCCATTATGTATCATGGTTCGCAAATGGTGGCCCCGTCAACCGATTGGCAAGTTGAAGCAGGGCTGAAATTTACGGTTCTTTCCGCCCAGCCGGCCAAATCTTTAAAACCACGCTCGGATGATCGTTGCCTGGCGTCTCGTATTCGACCTGTTTTCGCAGTTCTAAATCGTTTAACAGGCCGAAATGTCGCGCGTCGTTGCGCTCTTCGACCCATTTCCCCCCTTTGATCGCTAATAATTGGTCAAACGACGCCCAATGGGGGGCCAACCAGGTCAATAATTTTTTGAGCGGGGCCACCGCGCGGCAAACTATTGCGTGATAGCGAAAATCTTCTAGCAAATCTTCGGCCCGAGCATGATAAACGGGGATCGAAATCCCCAATCGGGCGACAATCTCTTCGAGCGCCTTCGCTTTTTTCGTGACCGAATCGCACAAAGAAACCTGCACGTCGGGGCGTAAAATGGCGATGATGACGCCGGGGACCCCGCCGCCGGAGCCGAGGTCTAAAATTTCGGCGCCCGGCTTTAACTGCCCTGCCAAAGCTAAGCTATCCAAGACGTCGCGAGCGACGAAACGGTCGTAATCGGTATGCCGGGTGAGATTTAGACTTTGATTCATTTCCCACACAATTTGGGCGTAGCGATCGAGCTCGGCGACGATCGGTTCTTCCAGCGGCGCGCCATGAGCGGTCAGCGCTTCGCGAAGCGTGGCAAATTTGGGAGCGGACTCGGGGACTTCGTTCAAAGCAATTCTCTTCGGAGGATCAACCAATACCAACGCTCTAGATTCGGCCCTACGGCACAAGACGACAAGAGGGGGACCGCGCAGTGACGCCGCCGATTTACCGCCGATCTTTTCTATCGGTCAGTTCCGCCGCCGTGATGAACGCCTATTCTCCGGCGGCGAGCGTCGCCGCCGCGCCCCATCGGCGACTGCG
The DNA here is from genome assembly GCA_044439945.1 of Blastopirellula sp. JB062. Taxonomy (GTDB): domain Bacteria; phylum Planctomycetota; class Planctomycetia; order Pirellulales; family Pirellulaceae; genus Blastopirellula. The sequence continues at coordinate 3,670 of JBITAD010000608.1, read as the reverse complement.
TCTGGGGTTTGTCGGCGTGGGCAATCAAGGCTTTAGCAATCTTGTCGCCTGCCAAAGCGAAGAGGTCGCGGCGATCTGCGACGTGGACCAGCGTTATTTAAAAGAAGCGCAAACGCGATTTCCTCAAGCGGCCAGTTTTCGCGATTTTCGCCAAATGCTGTCGACCGCCGAATTAGACGGGGTCGTGATCAGTTCGCCCGACCATACGCACGCTTTGGCCTGCCTGACGGCGATCGAGCGAGGTTTGCACGTCTATTGCGAAAAGCCGCTGTCCAACTATTACGCCGATTGTCAGGCGATCGCGGCGGCGGCGGCCAACTCGCCGGTCGTTACGCAGTTCGGCGTGCAGCATCATGCGAAACGGGGTTATCGCCGCCTACGACAAATCTTGCAGTCAGGCGAACTGGGCGAGATTCTCGCTGCCCACGTCTGGTCGACGGCGCCATTTTGGCCGCAAGGCGTATCGCGGCCGACCCAGCCATACCCTACCCCGCCCTGGCTCGACTGGAATCTGTGGCTTTGCGGCGCGCCGCTGCGCCCTTACGCGCCCGGTTATCACCCGATGCAATGGCGCGGCCACTGGGACTTTGGCAGCGGCGCCTTGGGTGATAACGGCTGTCACCTGCTAGACCCGGTCGTCTCCGGCTTGTCGTTGACCGCGCCGACCGAAATTTCGGCCGATACGTCAGGCGACGGCTCAGACGAATCTCCCCCAAGCTGGAGCGTGGTCAAACTGTTGATCGACCGCGAGAAGGGGCCGCCGCTTCCGCTAACTTGGTACGACGGGGGAAAGAAACCGCCTGCCGAGATCGTCGGCGTCGCGCGCGTGCCGGACGACGGCATCTTGATCGTGGGGGAAAAAGCGAAAGTTTACGCCGGCAAGTTTGGCGGAATGCCGCAACTGGCGCCCGGCTCGGCGGCGCCCGGCTTTCGACTCTCGGAACTGAAGTTGGAGGCCCCGCGCAATCATCACCAGCAATGGCTGGCGGCGATTCGGGGCGACGGACGAACCGATTGTCCGCTCAGCTACGGGGCTCGCCTGACCTCGATCTGCCTCTTAGGAAACGTCGCCGTTCGCACCGGCCAAAAACTGACCTGGAACAATGCGACGCAACAGTTTGTCGACGCTCCGCAAGCGACCGCGCTGTGCGATGTCGCTCGACGGAACGGCTGGCAACTGCCGAAGCGAAGCCAGGCGGCGGACTAACTGGCACGGATCGCGCCGCCGGCGAAGCGGACGAATTCTTCAATCGCCTACGCTTGAATCCATTGCCGCGCTTCTTCGATTTTGGCTTGATCGAAATATTGGATCTCGGCGGCGGTAAACGGCTTGCAGAACGAGGCCATGCCTTGCTCCCACTTGCTTTCGCCGACGACGGCCAGACGCTCGATATCGCGATAATGCTTGACGCCGAACTTGGTATCTTCCCAAATCGCACTGAGCTGCCAGCCATGGAAATCATGCAAAACCACGAGCAGGCGCAGCTTGCCCGAGGCTTCAATCTGCTTTTCCATGATCGGCACAAATTCGTGATAATCGTCGACGGTCAGCTTGCCGGTCAATTGAATCTCGACGTACTTCTCTTCCACGACTTCTTTTACGTGTGCAGCCATTGCGTTTTCTCTCCATCCTAAAGTGATCTCAAAACTAAAAGCCGCTTGCCCAAGCCGCCCCTTTGTTTTCATCGACTATAGAGAACCTGAAGCTGCGATTCCATCCGGTGGGCGATTTCTTGGGACGTCGTCGTCGGCGCGTTGGTAACGATATAGTTAAGAAATTCGAGCCGGACGATATGCCGCATCGCGTGATGCCCAAACTTGGAAGAGTCGGCCAACACGGCGACCCGATCCGAGTTTTTGATCATCAGCCGCTCGCTCTCGACGACATGTTCGTTGTCGTTGTAGATGCCTGCCTCGGTGATGCCGCTTGCCGACAACAACGCCCAATTGGCGTGATATTGAATAATCGAAGCTTGCGCGCTGGGCCCCACCAACAGGCCCGATCCCGGAAACAAAATTCCGCCGGTTAAAAAAACTTCCCAGCGTCCCCGCTCCAAGGTTCGACTTTCGATCGCCGCCGCTAGAGTCAGCGAGTTGGTGATGATGCGCAATCGGCGCGGCGGAAGACAATAAGCCAACTGCAGCGTCGTCGTTCCGCCGTCGACAAAGATGACGTCGCCGTCGCTTATCAAACCGCAAGCCCGCCGCGCAATCTCTAATTTGTCGCCGGCATTACGGATCTCGCGGGCGGCGAAAGGAAGCGTGTTTCCTTGATGTTTTTGCCGAATGCCGCCGTGCGCGCGATCGACCAGGCCCGCTTCGGCCAGTTGATTGAAGTCGCGACGAATCGTGGCGGGGCTCACCTTCAGGCGCTCGACTGCGTCCTCGACCCGAAGCACGCCGGTCTCGGCCAAAATTCGCAACACTTGATCATGTCGATTGAGCTTCATCGCTTGCACACCCTGCCAATCAATTTCAATCACTATCGATCAACACATCTTACCATGCATGATCTTGAATGCGTAGATTCCTGTGATTTTCTACGTTTTACCCGTAATTATTGAGATTTCGCTTGCTGAACGAATTGCACAATATTGCTTGGTTCTGATCGGCCCTTACGATGCCAGAGTCGTCGCTTTTGGGCGGCGGGCTTTATCTTCGCACTAATCGCAGGGGGCCCCAATCATGGCTCTAAAACTGAATCTCGGCGTCAAATCGGATCCGATCGAGTATCGTTTTTCCTTCCGCTGGCTGTTTCGGTTGCTTGCCGAAGAAGGGATCTCGCACGTGCAATTGGGAACCTGGTTCGAGCTTTACCAGTTGCCTGACGACTACTTTCTGAACCTACGCAACGAAGCCGAAAATCATGGCATTCGCATTTCGAGCGTCTTTACCGCGCACCGCGAATTGGGCGGTTTTTTCCGCCAAGAGATCGGCTTTGAAAAAGTGGCCCGTCAAAATTTCGAACGCTTGATCGAAATCGGCGGCCTGCTGGGCGCCGAATCGGTCGGTTCCAATCCGGGCGCGGTGTTACGCGATCAGATCGGGGCCAAGTCGCAAGGGGTCGCGCGGTATCTCGCCCATTTCAAAGAGCTGACGCACTATGCCTACGATCACGGCGTCTCGTGGCTCACCATCGAACCGATGTCGTGCCTGGCCGAGCCGCCGACGCTGCCCGACGAGATGGCGCGGATGGGCGGCGCCTTGCAAGCGTATCACGAACAAAATTTGAACTCGACGGCGGCGATCGGCTATTGCGCCGATATCGCCCACGGCTATATCGATCAGCACGACCACGTGAAGTTTGACAATCTCGCGCTGTTTGAAGCGGCGTTTCCTTGGCTGTACGAATTTCATTTGAAGAACACCGACGCCCGGTTCGATTCGACGTTCGGCTTTAGTCCGCAGCAGCGCGAACGAGGCATCGTCGACCCGGCGGCGTTCCGGCAACTTCTGCTCGATCATGCCGACCAACTGCCGGTCAACGAGATCACCGGCTATCTCGAAATCGGCGGTCCTAAACTTGGGCGCGATTACAGCGACCACCAGTTGGAAGAAGAGTTGCGTTCTTCGTTGCAATACTTGAAACGCGAGTTCCTGCAAGAGGAGACGGCCTGCGTCTTGCCGGCCAGCGTGTTGCAGGCTCCGGAGCCTTGCTGGAAGCCGAAAT
>JBITAD010000607.1:3765-6175 GCA_044439945.1 Blastopirellula sp. JB062 | reverse complement strand
CGCGTTGATTCTGGACGTTTCCGGTATCGGCGCCGAGGCGAAACTCGATTTGACCGAGCAAAGCGATCTCGAAGCGCAACGAGAGCGAGACGACTTTGAAGCGTGCGAAGAATCGCAATCGCTGCTCATGTTCACCAATCATCCGCAAGAGCAATTCGCCATTCCGATGGGCGTGGTGCTACGAGTCGAACGGATACGGGCCGATCAAATCGATACGGTCGGCGGACTGGAGGTGCTGCAATATCGGGGCGCCTCGTTGCCGGTCCTGCGGCTCGAAAACAATATCAACGCGCGACCGGCGCCGGAAGATTTAACGAATCTATTCGTCGCGATCTTCGACATCAACGGCCAAGAAATCGGCTTGATCGCGCCGCAACTTAAAGACATTCAAAACGTCAACATGCAGATTGACGCGACGACCTTCCGCGAAACTGGCGTAAGCGGTTCGTTCGTGTTTAACGAACAAGCGATTCGCTTGCTCGACATCTTTGCGATCGTCGAGCGAAATCGGCCTGAATGGTTTGAACATCATAAAGTCGCCGCCGAGCGTCGCTCTCGCGATCCGATGATTTTGCTGGCCGAAGATTCCAATTTCTTCCGCCGCCAGGTCAAAAGCTTTTTGGAAGAAATCGGTTTTCAAGTGATCGAGGCCGAAGACGGTCAGATCGCTTGGGAGACGCTGCAAGCGGGAGAATTCGCTTTCGATCTGATCGTGACCGATATCGAGATGCCCCGTATGAACGGCTTTGAACTTGCTCGTAAAGTCCGCGATTCGCAAGAGCATCACGCCATTCCGATCGTCGCGCTGACCTCGCTCGCGTCCGAAGAGCATCGTCATCAAGGCGAAGCGTCGGGGATCAACGATTATCAAATCAAAATGGATCGCGAGCGACTGTTGTCGTCGGTCTCGCGATTGACGCAATCTGACGCGGAAACGTTGCGTCGACAAGCGATGCGCGAAAACAGTGTTCGAGAACCGGCGATGGCAGGAGTCTAATCATGTCGAACGACGAAAAGAAAAGCGGCTTTGAAGGCGAACGACAATTCGTCACGTTTTATCTCGGCGACTTGCTGATGGCGATTCCGATCGGCTGCGTGCAAGAGATCAATCGCCTGCTCGACGTTACTCCGGCGCCGCAAGCGCCGTCGTACGTCTGCGGCGTCGTCAATTTGCGTGGCGAAGTCGTGACGGTCGTCGATCCGCAACGGATCTTAAAGCTGGCCCCGCAAGAGCGAACGCGCGAAAGCCGCAACCTGATCATTCACTCGCAAGGCGAACTGGTCGGCGTCGTCGTCGACAAAGTTTCCGACATCTTGACCCTTTCGTCCGATGACGTGACCGCGCCGCCGGCGAATTTGAAAGGGATGGAGGGACGCTTTTTCATGGGCGTTCATCAGCGCGAACGCGATATCGTCGTGCTGTTGAACATCGATGAAATTTTAAACGAATCCAACGAATACGCGACGCTGGCCTAAGCGGTCGTAGAGAAGCCGACTTGCGGCGGCTGGTCGGTAAGGAAAAGGATTTTTCAATGGATGAAGGAGAACGGGTTCGCGTCTTAGTCGTCGACGATTCGGCGTTGTACCGCAAAATCGTCCGCGAAATTCTTGCGCAAATTCCGCAAATCGAAGTGGTCGGCGTCGCAGCCGACGGGAAAATTGCGCTCGATAAAATTGACTACTTACGCCCCGATCTCATCACGCTTGATATCGAGATGCCGACCAAGAACGGTCTGGACGTACTGCGCGAACTAAAAGGATTCGAGCGGCCCCCCGGCGTAATCATGCTCAGCGCACAAACCGGGGCCGGCGCCGAGGCGACGTTGACCGCACTTCAGGCGGGCGCTTTCGATTTCGTGTTGAAGCCGACCGGCGGCGATTTTGAATCAAGCGTCGCAGAGTTATCGAAAACGTTACGGCAACGAATTGAAATTTATCTACGTCGAGTCGTTCGAACGCCCAGTTTGGTCGCCGCCAGCCGAATGGATCGCCAGCGCGAACCGGCGATAAGCCGCGACGACCAGTCAAGGCAAGAGCGGTCCGCTTCGCAAAATACGGCGGCTGACCTTGCGTTCCGATGGCCGATTCATGCGGTCGCATTGGGGATTTCGACCGGGGGACCGCCCGCGTTGTCGGCCCTATTGCCGACAATTCCGCCTGAGTTGCCGGTCCCTCTCTACATCGTTCAGCATATGCCGCCGATGTTTACCAAATCGTTAGCGGACGATCTGAATCGTCGCTGCCAAATCAACGTGGTCGAAGCTCAGCACGGCGAAGCTGCCCGGCCCGGCGTCGCCTATATCGCTCCGGGCGGACGTCAAATGAAGGTAGAACGGGACGGGATGCGAATTCGCCTTTGCGTGAACGAAGATCTGCCCGAGCGGAATTGCCGCCCTTCGGTTGATTATCT
>JBITAD010000607.1:0-3755 GCA_044439945.1 Blastopirellula sp. JB062 | reverse complement strand
GGCGTACGGCGGGTCGAGCCTGGGAGTGATCATGACTGGCATGGGCGACGATGGAACGGTCGGTTGTCGCTTGCTGAAGCGCCAATGCGCCGCGATTATCGCCCAGAATGAAGAGAGCTCGGTTGTTTACGGGATGCCGCGAAGCATCGTCGAGGCCGGATTGGCCGATATCATTTGCCCCTTGCGCGATCTTGGACGGGAAATCGTCAATTGCGTTACACGGAGTTTAGTAAAGTAGCATGACGCCCCAAGACATCGATGCGATATGCGGTCTCGTCCATGACCTTTGCGGCATCGCTCTCGATCATTCGAAAGACTATTTAATCGAAAGTCGCCTGGCGACGCTTGTGAAACGCGAAGGTTGCGCCAACTACGTCGACTTTGCGAAGCGAGTTCGCAACGTCTCGGGCGGAGACTTGCGCCGCGACGTGATTAATGCGATTACGACGCGCGAAACCTTGTTTTTTCGAGATCGCTCTCCATTCGACGCTTTGATGCACAAAGCGATTCCGGAAATTGTCGACGAGAAAATGCGTTCTCCGTATGACCGACGCATTCGCATTTGGTCGGCCGCCTGCAGCACAGGACAAGAGCCGTACAGCATTGCGATGACGTTGATGGAAACGTTGCCCGACTATCGAAACTGGAATATATCGATCCTTGCGACCGACATTTCCGATGATGCGATCGCTCGCGCCAGCCGCGGATTTTATATGCCGCTCGAAACGTCGCGCGGCCTCGAGCCGCACTACCTTCGCAAATATTTCACTCCGCAAGAGGGGGGGCATCGCATTTGCGACGAGGTGCGCGCGATGGTCTCGTTTGAAAGAATCAATCTATTAGAAAGCTTCGTTCATTTAGGCCGGTTCGACATTGTTTTTTGCCGTAATGCGATCATCTATTTCAATGCGGCAGACCGTCGACGGACGTATTTGAATATTGCGAACCAAATCACGGATCACGGATTTCTGTTCGTCGGTTCTTCCGAATCGTTGATCGACTTGGGCGAAAAATTTCAGCCGCAGCATCACTGCAAGTCCGTTTTTTATCAGCCCAATCGCTTGTTGCCTGATTTTATTTTGGCCAATCAAGTCGGCGGCGCCGTCACGAATTAGATTCGCAGGGCGCAAACCATCGCATTCGATCTTTTGTCTCGCGTCGGCTGTGCGTAAAATTTGCCGAATCGGTTATCTGGAGTACGAAAGGATTCGTCATGCGCGCCGCTTCGTTTGCTAGCACCCTGCTCTTCGTCGCCGTCTGGTTCGCGACTTTGTCGGCACAAGAGCCTGAGAACTTGCCGATATCGGCGGAACAACAAATCGAGATCGACGAAATTCGCGCCGCGCTGGGTCCTGAATTCCGAATCGCCTCGCAGGCATTTGGCGCTGACGTTCCGGCGGCGTCGCCGGAACAAAACCCGGCTTCTGCACAGGAAGCGTTTGACGCCGATGCGGCGGCGAGCAGCTTTTTTCTCGGTTTCACGCCACCTTCGTTCGAGCGAGCCGCCATGTTCGTTTCGCTGGCCCAATCCGATGTCGAATCGCTTACGTCTCGCGGTAAGTTGTCGACAAAAGCCGAAACGGAGCAAATTCATCTGCTCGAAAAACAATGCCAAGAGATGGCCGATCAGTTGAAACGCTTGAGGAAGTTGCGATCCCAGAAAGAAGCGCAACTTCGGTAGCTCGCGGCAATTAGGTCATCGGCTCGCCGCCGGGCGGCCGCAACGGCATTGTTCGACCTGCTAAGTAGCGCTATAATCCGGAATTCGTAACTATTTACGATTGTTCCCTTTGTGACGATTCTAGCGTTTTGCGAGCAAATGAGCGCATGTCGGGCTACAACATAACACACCTACGACAATTGGAAGCGGAAAGCATTCACGTGTTGCGTGAAGTCGCCGCTGAATTCGAAAACCCGGTCATGCTCTACTCGGTCGGCAAAGATTCGTCGGTCATGGTGCAACTCGCGCTAAAAGCGTTCTATCCGGCGAAACCTCCCTTTCCGCTGATGCATGTCGATACGACCTGGAAATTTCGCGAGATGATCGACTTTCGCGAATCGTACGCGCGTCAAGAGTTGGGATTGGACCTGATCGTTCATATCAACGAAGAAGGACGCAAAGTCGGCATCGACCCCTTTGAAGACAGCGTCCGTCATACCGATCTCATGAAGACTGACGCGCTGAAGCAAGCGTTAGACAAACATAAGTTTGACGCCGCTTTCGGCGGGGCGCGAAGAGACGAAGAAAAGTCGCGGGCTAAAGAGCGGGTCTTCTCTTTCCGAGACAAAAATCATCGTTGGGATCCGAAGAATCAACGACCGGAACTGTGGAATCTCTACAATACCCGGGTCAACAAAGGGGAAAGCATCCGCGTTTTTCCGCTGTCGAATTGGACCGAACTTGACGTTTGGCAATATATCCACCTCGAACAGATCCCGATCGTTCCCCTCTATTACTCGGCCAAGCGACCGGTCGTCTGGAGAAACGACATGTGGGTTTTGGTCGATGACGACCGCTTGAAGTTGGAACCTGGCGAAAAAGTGGAAGAGAAAATGGTCCGTTTTCGGACGCTAGGATGCTATCCGCTGACGGGCGCCGTCGAATCGACCGCCGCCACGCTGCCCGACATCATTCAAGAAATGTTGTTAACCACAACTTCCGAGCGTCAAGGCCGCGCGATCGACAAAGATCAAGGAGCCTCGATGGAGAAAAAGAAAATCGAAGGCTACTTCTAGCGTCGCGCGCTTTGTTGCGTTTTCTTTCTCTCCGCCGGATTCCGACTGAGAACTCCGAATTTTTCGACTAGCCCAACGTAATCATCCATGTCGCACCAATCCGACCTGATCGCCACCGACATTCATGCTTACCTCGCTCAACACGAGCGAAAAGAGCTGCTCCGCTTTATTACCTGCGGCAGTGTTGATGACGGCAAAAGCACCTTGATCGGCAAATTGCTGATCGAGGCCAAAGCGACCTACGAAGATCAATTGGCGGCGATCGAACGCGATTCGGTCGTGCATGGCACAGTGAGCGGCGAGCTAGACCCGGCGCTGCTGATGGACGGCCTCAAAGACGAACGCGAACAAGGGATTACGATCGACGTCGCGTATCGCTATTTTTCGACGGCCAAGCGCAAGTTCATTATCGCCGATACTCCGGGCCACGAGCAATATACGCGCAACATGGCCACCGGCGCGTCGACCGCTGACTTGGCGATCATCTTGATCGACGCGCGGCACGGCGTTATGACGCAGACGAAGCGACACAGCTTTATCACGTCGCTGTTGGGCATCAAACATATCGTGATCGCCGTCAACAAGATGGATTTGGTCGACTATAGCCAAGAACGGTTCGAGCAAATCAAAACCGATTACGTCGAATTCGCCGCGAAGATGGCGGCCGACGACGTCCACTTCATCCCGTTGTCAGCCTTAAAGGGCGATAACTTGGTGACGGCAAGCCCGAATATGCCGTGGTACGACGGCAGCACGCTGATGCACCTGCTGGAAAACGTTTACATTGCGTCGGATCGCAATCTGCAAGACTTTCGTTTTCCGGTTCAATTGGTCAATCGACCGAATCTCGACTTCCGCGGTTTCTGCGGGACGGTCGCCTCGGGCACAATTCGGCCTGGCGAAGAGGTGCTAGCGCTACCCTCGAAAAAGAAGAGCCGGGTCAAATCGATCGTAACGATGGACGGCGACCAAGAAGAAGCTTCTCCGCCGCTTGCGGTCACAATCACCCTTGAGGACGA
>JBITAD010000606.1:0-6180 GCA_044439945.1 Blastopirellula sp. JB062 | reverse complement strand
GCTATCGCCGGTTCTTAATCGGACCTTACGTAGACAATTTGGTCGATCTGAAGAATCTGCAAATCGCCAAAGGAACGCTCACTTCGTTGGCCGTACGGAAAGTAGAAAACCAGTCGCGAGTTTTGTTAAGATTTCCGCCCGGCTATCGCGGCCAAGAAGAAACGCTCGCCAAAGCGCTTGGAGGCGAAACGGCTGACTGGTCTGCCATGACGAAAATAAGGGATCTATGGAATAATCGCAGTTGGCCGTTCGCCCAGCAAGCGCAACGGCAAGAAATTGCAAATTGCGATCATTCATCACCGCTCGATAGCCGATAACTTCACCTATCAATTAAATACAAAAGGAAGGGTTCGCCCTTTCTTTTAAGGCCGTCGTGTTCCTGCCCCACACGACGGCCTTTACTTTTTCTTGAACCTCCGTCGACGCTAGCGACCGACCGGCTTGGAAAACTTTGTCGGTTATGCGGATTTTCTCGATTGGCGAAACAATTGCGCCGATATGTAACCTATCGGCGATTGCGCCGTGAGCATGCGTGCTCGTTCCCCCGCCGCCAAGCAACGAGGTTATTCTCTGATGCGACTTTCAGCACTCGTAGCCGTTCTTTGCATAACGATCGTTCTCGGAGCGGTCGAATCTGCGTCGTGTCAAACGTACGCACACTCGCCGACCGCTTCTTGCGGAGACGCTTGCGGTTCGAGTTGCGGACCGACGTGCGGCCCCAGCTGTCACAACGGCTGTTCTCCATTTAAGTTATGTTTACCGCTCATTCCGCCGAAAGCGATCCTCGGCTACCTGCACAATAAAGTGACGTGCGGTTCTGGCTGCGGCGACGAAGTGTATTGGGGCGAATGGTGGTCTGATCCCCCGACTTGCGATCCTTGCGATTGTCATGGCAATTGGGTCGGTCATAATCCTGGTCGAATTTGCCGCCCCGGTTTGTCAGGCGTACGGTATGGACATGCCAAATGCGGTTGCGGATCGTGCGGCGACGCTTGCGGAGCAAGCTGCGGCAGCGATTGCGGCTGCCACGGCCAGGGAGGAATTGTCACGCATTCGGCGCCGCACCACGCCGTGCCGCACGAAACGGTGATCTATCACAATTCTCCGACCGCCGCGACCAGTCGGTCGATTTCTCCCGCGACGAGCATCCAGTATCAAGGCGCCAATCGCCGCACCCCCCGCAACTTGGGGAGAGGAACGTACTAATCGGTCCTCATCCGCCATTGCAACTGCCACCCAACCAAGCGTCGCTCGTACTCGAGCGGCGTTTTTTCGTTTGTACGCGGGAGCTAGGCTCGGGCGAAGGTACCGCTTACCGAGCAAGCGATTTTGGGTAGAATCTACGACTTCTTAGTCAAAGTCCGTTTGTTCGTCCCTCCGAATTTTGAAGTCAGTCTGATATGGAAGCTGGAATCGTCGGTCTTCCCAACGTCGGCAAATCGACGTTATTCAACGCCTTGACCGCCGCCGGCATCGCCAGCGAGAACTATCCTTTTTGTACGATTGAACCGAACGTCGGCATCGTTCCTGTCCCTGACCCACGTTTGGATACGATTCAAAAGTACGTAAAAACTCAAAAGGTCATTCCGGCCGTCTTGCAATTGGTCGATATCGCCGGCATCGTTCGGGGCGCTTCGGAGGGAGAGGGCTTGGGCAACAAGTTCCTTTCGCACATCCGCGAAGTCGACGCAATCGTGCATGTAGTCCGCTGTTTTGACGATTCCGACGTCGTGCACGTCGACGGTTCGGTCGATCCGATTCGCGATATCGAAACGATCGATACCGAGTTGATGCTCGCCGATCTGCAGACGGTCGAATCGTCGAAAGAACGAGCCGCCAGATCGGCCCGCTCAGGCGACAAAGAAGCGAAAGCGCGTCTCGAACTGCTCGAACAATGTTACGCGGTGCTGTCGGAAGGAAAGCCGGTTCGGTCGATGACGTCGGCCGACCCCGAAGTGCTGAAACGAATCCGAGGCTTGGGGCTGATCACCGCCAAGAAGGTGCTGTATCTCGCGAACGTCGACGAAGACAACTTAAGCGGCGAAGGCGACCTGGTCGCGCGAGTGCAAACGCGAGCCGCTGAAGAAGGGGGCGAAGTCGTTCCGGTTTGCGCTCGGCTCGAAGCCGAACTGATCGAATTGGACGCTGCCGATCGCCAAGAGATGCTCGAAAGCGTCGGCTTGGCCGAGCCGGCGCTGCATACGTTCGCACGTTCGGCCTATAAGCTGTTAGGCTTGCAAAGTTACTTTACGGCCGGCGAAAAGGAGGTTCGCGCTTGGACGATCCCGATCGGAGCGACGGCGCCGCAAGCTGCCGGCGTGATCCACTCCGATTTTGAGCGCGGCTTCATTCGCTCCGAAACCTATTCGATCGACGACCTAGAAAACTATCACTCGGAAAAAGCGATTCGCGACGCGGGAAAAATGCGAGTCGAAGGAAAAATCTACGTCATGCAAGACGGCGACATTTGCCACTTCTTGTTTAACGTTTAGTCCCCGAGATTCGTCGCCGCAGCATCAACCGACTAACTTTCGCGCACTCGGTCGATGCGTCTTTACGACTCTACTCCCCGGTTTGTTTAAAACCGGGGCGTGCGGGCAATCTGATCGAGTTCGGCTTGAAGCGTCGTAAGCCGCTCTTCGATGCCCGAGAGGGCCTCTTCTTTCAGTTCGACTCCGCCGAAGCGAACGCGGTAGTACGCGTCGACGATAGGCGTAATCGAATCGATTGCCGCCGGCGTCAGGCGAGATCGCAGCGAGTCGACGAATTCGTACGGCGTTTGCGCAGGTAAACGACGCATACCCTGTTTCGCCAGACGACGTTCGAGCTGCAGATAGAACGCGACGCCATGCTGATTGAAGTAGAGCTGCCGTTGGACCCACCGCCATAACGGCGTCCCGTAACGGATAAATAACCAGCGAGAGAATTGATAAATCAGAAAACCGGCGATCGTGCAGAAAATCGTGAGCAGACTCAAATACCAACTGAACCAACGGCCTTCGATATCAATGCCGAATCCGTCCGCTGTTTCTTTTACCCACTGGCGCCATTGATTGTAGGTAAAGTAATCGCCCAAAGGTCTCCAGATACGATCAGCGAACGGCTTGTAAATGGCGTTTTCCTGCCGTTTCGAGTTCATCTCGACGACGTAATCGCGCCACATCAGTTCAAGATAATCGAACCAATCAAGCATCTTGCTAACCATGCCGTCGCGCTGCTCGAACACGGCTTCGGTCTCGCCGCTGGGGGTCGGATCAAGTCGGAGCCAAGCGCCGACCGGATATTTTTCGCGAATCGCTTCAGGCAAATCTTTCTGAGGAATATAAGCCTCGACCCAGGCGTGCGCATGCATTTGTTTAACGGCGAAATAGCCGCCGAACGAGTTATACTCGCCCCCTTTGTATCCGACGACGATCCGCGAAGGAATTTTTTTGTATCGCAACATCAGCGCGAGAGCGCCGGCAAAATATTCGCAGTGCCCTGAACGATGATTGACGACGAAATCTTCGATCGGATCAAGATTAGGACTTCGCACGCGCGGATCAATCTCTAAGGTGTAGTTAAATCTGCCCTCCTCCACAAAAAATTGCTCAAGCGCATGGGCGATCTCATAACTATTGCTCTTTTTAAGTTCTTCCTTTTTAACGATCTCGCGGAGCGTGCGCTGCAATTGAACGAAAGCGAACACCTCGACGTGTTCGAGACCCTCGAGATAATCTTTCGTGCGCGAATCGATTTTTTCGGGGTTCTTTGAGAGGGTCGTCAACGGCAACAGGCGACTTTCTAACCCGACCGGGCGCCATGGCACCAGCATGTTATAAGTCGACGGTTTCGAGCCTAGCGCATCGGCCGTCTCGTATGACAAGAAACCGGCCATGCGATCATCGACGATTTCGGGAGACGTGAGCTGATCGCGATAAGCGGGATAAACGCTAAACAGCAAATGGCCGTACGCCGTTTGCACCAATCGGGTGCGAGGATTTAACACCACGATCTGTCGCGCCGTCTCGACCCCGGGAGGCGGGGCCTGCAATCGGCTCGCCCCGTGGTCGTCAGGCGAGTAGGTGGTAATCCAACTCGAGGTTTGAATCTGATAGCGATTTAAAACCGTTCCTCGAAAATAGGGTTCAGAGACTGATTCTCGAGGCGTATCCGTGACGGGACTACGAAATGCGACGCGCATGACCATCTCGTCGCTTTGCATAATTCGGCCCATGTTGGGGTCGAACGAGATCTGATCTTTAAAGCCTGTCTCGCGTAGGCCGCCGGCGAAACTTCCGCCCCAGGCGTCTCGGCTCGGCCGGGGAAAGGCGTAAAACACGACGACCGTCGCCACCAAGGTCACTACGCCTAGCTTGCAAACTTGAACGAACATCTGCCAGCTAGAAAAAACGGCGGCCAAATTTTTCGGCAAACGCGATTCCAACACGACTGCTTCAGTCGCCGCACCGGCGCCGTCTACGCGGTCGTCGCGACCGCCGAACAGCGCAAAAACGGGCCGGTTGTCGATCGCGTCATGCTCCGCTTTTAACACGGGATCAACGCGTACGGTTTCGCGATAGATGAAGAAAAGACTGAGCGTCGTTAACGCCGCCAGCATATATGCGACCAGCATGAAGCCGAACGAGACGTTTAGATTGAGCGCGGCGGCGACGACGACTTGCAGCAGACTCAGGACGCATAAGTGCCAATATACGCGGGTCGACTTCCTTTGAAAAAGCAGCACGATTTGCAAATAGATCAGCAACTTGGCGATTGCCTGCAACTTTTCGGTGCTATTGCCAGGCCAGAAGTCGGTAACGGAAAACGCGACGGCTAACAACGCGGCGACGTTAGCCAGATTACGATTCAGACTGAACCATCGCTGGATGTCGGTAACGTAGACCGAGATGAACGCCGCCATCACCGCGGCGATCGGCAATGCGGCGTCGTCCGTTTCGCCGCCGCCTAGCAGCATCGCTCCTAGCGCGGCTAAGATGGCCACGCTGATCTGCAATAAGCGTTCGACTTTCATGATGCCGACTCCTTCAGGCGGTCAATCGTCGCGCCGTCGACGAAAAAATTATCTAATTCGCCGCGGGCGTCCGACAAACAGACCACGCGTCCAATCTCAGACCGTAAAGTGTGATCGTTCCAAACCTGTTGAAACGCGGCGGTGTCGGATAGATCTAACTTGCGCGAGCTCAGCAAGACGACTTTGCCGGTACGCGCGACTCGCAAGGCGTCGCGCAAGCTCAAGTCGATCTCGTTTTGATCACAAGGCGTTACTTCAGCCAAAATCGACATCGCTTCGTGCACGAACGCCTGTGAAACCGAACCATGCAAATTTTTGGTTTTGACTCCAGCGCAGGCCAAATACATTTGGCAACCGCCGACGGCCGACAGATCGGCGACGATTGAAGCGGCCATGCTGACCAGTCTTTCGACGCTCGCCGCTTCTTTGGCGTTCGCTTGAGGAGAAACCCAAGCGTCCACAAGGATCGTCACGTCTTGTTCGCTCTGTTTTTCAAATTGACGAACGACGATTTGATTGCGTTTGGCGGTCGTCCGCCAATGGATCCATTGTTTCGGATCGCCGGTACGCCAGTCTCGGAGTCCGTAAAAGTCGCCTTCGTGCAAGCCCTGCGTGCTGCGACTTGCCGCGTGTCCGGAACGATCATCTTGAATCATACGTCGCCAGGCCGGGGTCAAACGACCGACTCGCGGATAAACGATCAATTCGTCCGTGTCGCCCAACTTTTGCGTATTGCGAATCAGGCCGAGCGGAAACGCGGTGGACGTGACGAGCGGGCCCAGTCGATAACGACCGCGGTTTTGGATTCGTGCGCGATAGGTCGACGTTTCCGGCGCGCCGGATCGAATGCGTGCGAAGAAAACTTCGACCTCGCAATAGTCGCCGACGTGCGGCCCTTCGATCGCTTCGATCACGTCGCACACGACGACGGCGTAGGCGGCGCTGCGCACCGAATTTTCGACGCACAACTCGACCAACAAGGGATCGCCGGCGCAGACCGAATGAGATAGCTTGCGCGAGAATTTCAAGCGTCTTAGCGACCCCTGCACGACGCGCCAATTGTAGATCAAAGGGCCGACCATCATGCTCGCCAACACCATCAGCAACTGAAAGTCGCGGATCATGGCGCCGACATCGCGCGGGCTCATTTCCTGCGCGATGAAATC
>JBITAD010000605.1:0-6181 GCA_044439945.1 Blastopirellula sp. JB062 | reverse complement strand
ACGCTTCGCGCTAGCAATTCGCGGCGGCGCGTTTTCAATTCGCGCTCGGTCCTCGCCCCCGCTTCAACCAGAGGATAAACTTCGTTCACCAGGTTTTGCCGCGACCAGCGCACCGGCGCTTCGATCGAAGTCAACGACGAGACCGGCTTATCAAAGGCGAGATTCGTGCCGGTCGGGTCAAGCACGCGCAACTCGGCGAGCGCGAAGATGTAATCTTTGCTCCGTTCCGCTAAACGAGTCGCCGTAAAACGAACGAATCGTGCCGAAATGTTCGAGACTTCAGCGAACTGCGGCGAAGATTTCGGATTCGAGGCGTCCGCCGCCGTATGATCGACGATCAGCTCAACGTCTGATTGAAAGAGCGGGTCGTTAGAAAGCTCAATCTTGAACCGTTTCGGAAAACCGAAACCGGCGCCGATCTGATTGAAGTCGTCGTAGCTGGCCACATATTCTATGCCAGCGATCGAATGCGGCGCTCCCAAGTCGATTTGAACCCATTCCGTCCGCTCGGGCGTCGCGTGAATCTGGCTATGATAACCGTGCGATGGAAAAGTATCGATCCTCGCTGTTTGCAGCTTTTCGAGCTGCTGATCGAGACTCGCCAGTTCCGGTCCAGCCAATTGACGAAACTTATCTTGCATGGCTTTTTCTTCTTTCGCCAATTGATCGCGTCTCTGCGTCAGTTGCGCCCATCGTCGCTGGATATTCGGATCTCGAAAGTACGATTTATCAACTCGATCCAGCGCGGCGAAAACCGCTTGCAGCGAATAGTAGTCGGATTGCGATATCGGGTCGAATTTATGGTCATGGCATTGAGCGCAGCCGACCGTCAAACTGTTGAAGGTCATCATCGTGTTTTGAACCATGTCGTCGCGATCGGCATGACGTGCGATTTTGCCGTCGATCTTCGATTCAGGCACTTCGACATGACCGATAAAATCCCAAGGACCGGCAGCCAAAAAACCTAGCGCCTCGATGCCATCCGCCGTCTCGGGATACAAGATGTCGCCCGCAATCTGCTCTTGCACGAATCGGGCGTAAGGTTTGTCTTGGTTCAAAGATCGAATCACATAGTCGCGATAGGGCCAAGCGTTCGGACGCGGTTTGTCTTTGTCGTATCCATGCGTCTCGCCGTAATGAACCAGATCTAGCCAGTGGCGCGCCCAGCGTTCGCCATAATGCGGCGAAGCGAGCAAGCGATCGACCAACCGGCGATAGGCGTCATGATCGGGATCGGCGACGAACGCTTCGATCTCTTCCGGAGTCGGCGGCAGCCCAATCAAGTCAAAGTAAAGCCGGCGAATGAGCGTTCGCCGATCGGCGGTCCGAGCGGGACGCAAACCGAGTTCGGCATGTTTTGCGGCGATAAACGCGTCGATCGGCGTCTTGGCCCATGCTTGCTGCGACGCCGAAAGCGTAGGCGCTTTTACGCTTCGCAGCGGCTGCAGCGACCACCACCCTGGCGGATCCAACTGCTGATCTTCCGGCCAAACCGCCCCTTGATCAATCCAGCGGCGCAGTGCGGCGATCTCTTCGCCCGATAACGGCTTGTCGCCGCGCGGCATCTCGGCACGGCCGTCATGCGGGGTTACCAGTTCGAGCAAATAGCTCGAATCCGCATCGCCGGGCAAGACGACCTCGCCGCTTTCGCCTCCTTGCAGCGCTTGTCGGCGGCTTTGCAGCGATAACCCGCCTTTCAAACTTTCGCCGTTATGACACGAAACGCACTTGCTCCGAAAAATCGGCGCGATCTTCGCCTGAAAGAAATCATCCTCCGCCATGGCGATACGCAAATCGCCAAAGTTCGACACGAGAATCGAAGCGAAAATTGCCAACGCAACCGGGAAATAGCCAGTCATAAGCTGCGCTCTCTCCTAAAATAGGACCGACGTCAAAGCCGGATCGTCAATTCACGATGGAGAAGGGATCGACCTATCGCAATAAACGACGCCCGAGGGGCAAACGTTTTCGTTTGAATCGCTATTTTCTCTTCTAGCAATGGCGCGCGGCGATCGGCATTGATACTTCCGTTCAGTCGATCGTCGCAGCTTTCGCTCGCCTAACTCATTGAGCCGTTAGGGTTTAATCAGATCATTCGGCGACGAAAAAAATGTGCATGCGTAGCAGCCCCGCACAACTCGCCCGCCGCCATAGACGAAAGTATAAAAAACCGAACAAATAATTCCTAATCAGGTATCAATCGGCCGCCATCGGCGCAAATACTAAAAGAGAAAACTCGCCGCACGAACTCCTTTCATGTTCGCCGGCGCTCGTCGATTCCTTTCGTATCGCAGATCATGGGCACTTCTACGGTAAAGCGACAATTGGAAAATCGCACGCCTGACGAAAGCGAACTGTACGAGCAGTTTCTGCGTCATTTTATGCGTGATCAAAACCGGGTCTTCGCCTATATCTTGGCCTTGGTTCGCGTACGCGGCGACGCCGACGACATCTTCCAGGAAACGAGCCTGATTCTTTGGAGAGAATTCGGCAACTTTCAGCCCGACAAAGAATTTTTGCCTTGGGGTTTGGGGATCGCCAAGAATCAAATCCTGAAATATTGGCGCTCTCGCAAGAGCGATCGCCATCTCTTCAGCGACGAGCTGGTCGAACAACTTGCCGCCGACGCGATTCAAGTAGTGCTAGAAACGCCGCCCCGAAAAACGGCGTTGCGCCGCTGTTTGCAAAAGTTGACCGAGCGACAGCGGCAATTGATCGAACTTTTTTACGGCAAACGCATCGAGGCGGCTGAGATCGCCGCAAGCTGGAATCGTTCGGTCTTTGCGGTCTACAAAGCCTTAAAGGTCGTCCGCCGAAATTTGTTGGAATGCATCGAAAATCAACTTGTTACAGATCAGGCCGACTAACGCATGACTTCCGAATCGTTTCATTTTTCAAAAGATGAGTTGCACGATCTTGCCGCCGAAATGGTGCAAGGGACGCTCGATCAGCGACAGCTTGCGCGGCTAGAGACGCTGCTTGCAAGCGATCCGGCGGCGCGGCGCGAATATTTGAACTACATGCTGACGCATGCCGAACTTTTCGCCGCCGCCGAAGAGATTTTGATCGAAGCAAGCGCGCCGCAAGCGTTGGGCGATCTGATCGCCGGAAACGTCGCAACCGAAACGCGCCGCCCCGCTCAGGCGAAGCCCTCAAACGCGACGCTTTCGCCGCTGCCTTTGCCATCGCTGGCCGTCTCGCTGGCGGCGCTTCTGTTGGTAACTTTGGGGATCTTTGCCTGGAACCTGCGAAAGCCTGTCGTTCCGCTTGCCGAATCTTCCTACTACGATCATCGTCAATTGCCGATGTCGGTGATCGCGTTCTTCGAGTCAAGTGCGTCCGACGAGACGATCCCAGGCGCCAGCAAACCGCCCCGTCGTGATTTAACGCAATCGACTCTTCGCCAGTCAAGCGGCGAATCGCATTTGGCCTTCGTCGGAGGCGCCGCCGTTCGGCTGGATGGGCCGACCGTGTTCGGTCTCGAATCAGGGAACACCGGCGTGTTGTTGGCCGGTTCGGTCAGCGCGCGCTTGCCTGACCGCAGTTCGATATTTACGGTACAAACCCCGCATGTGCGCGTCGTCGATAAAGGCGCCGACTTTCGCCTGCAAATCAACGAAGCAGGCGACGCCGAAGTCGAGGCGATCGCCGGTCAGGTCGAAGTGCAAACCCGCGTTCGTTTACCCCGATATTATTGGCAATTCGACGACCAACGACCGTTGGTCGATCTGGCGGAAGGATTGCCGTTGATTTTGGGCGCAGAGACGAAGCAGGTCGACGGCCTAATCGGGGCAGGCGCTTTGGAGTTTAATAACGCGCCTAACTCTTTCGCCGAGGTCGTCGGCGGAACGGGCGCCGAAGTGGGTACCGGCGGTTTTGCGGCGACGCACGGCGTTACCATCGAGGTCTATTGCACGTCGCGTTGGACTGGCGAGTTCAAAGATTACGACGAGATCTTTCGGAAAGAGGACGGCGACTATCGGATCTTGCTCAGCTTTCAAAACGATGATCAAAACTACGACGTGCCCAAGGTTCAAGACGGCCCATGCTTGTCGTTCGGCTTGCACCTGGCCGATCACGGCTATAGCGAGTTAGACATGCCGCTCGACGGCAAGCAAGGACGCCCCACCGTGGCCGAACTGACCGACGGTCGCCCCCATCATATTGCGGCGACGTACGACTGCTTTTCGGGGCGCAAAGCGATCTATGTCGACGGTCGATTGCGATATGAGCATACCTTCCCCGAAGGGACGCTCATTCTCAGCGGCGGCCCCGCACCGGCCCGGATCGGCAATTTGCAACGAAGTTCCCAAGCTCAAGGCTCCGAACCCTATTTCGGCGTCATCGACGAACTCGCTTTTTACGACTTCGCGCTCACCTCAAAAGAAGTCGCCGCCCATTACCAGCGCGTTTCTCAAGGCTTGGATTACTTCGGCATTCCGGTCGACGAATTTCGTAAATCACGCTGGATTCTTACGTCGGTCGTGTCAGAAGGTGAAAGCAAACAGTTTCGCGCCGTCACGTCCGATAGCTGACGCTCGTCTTACAAGTTCCGCCCCAGGCGAACTCCGCACCTACTCTAGTCATTAAATTTCTCTTCCCTCGCTCGTATCGGAGACTCATGCATGTCGATTCGAACTCCCCGAATGCGCTGGGCATTCACGCTCGTCGAACTTCTCGTCGTCATCGCCATTATCGGCATTTTAATCGCGCTGCTGCTGCCGGCCGTTCAACAAGCTCGCGAAGCGGCTCGTCGCTCTCAGTGCAACAATCATCTCAAGCAATGGAGCCTGGCGTTTCATAATCATGCCGACGTTTACGGACATTTTCCGGTCGGCTCGCAAAACGGAGCTTTCGGCCCTCGGCGAACCTGGGTGATTACCGCTTGGCCTTACGTCGAACAGTTAGCGCTGTTCGATCAATATGACCTGACCAAACGTTTTCATGACGTGCCGCATATCGTCCAGTCCGACGATACGGGGCTCTGTGCGACCATGGTCGACATTTATTACTGTCCCAGCGACGGAGGCTCTCGCTTTTGGAAAGGCGATACCTATTGGCGAGCGCGGCTCAACTATCTTGTCGGTTTCGGCCATAGCGCCGCCGCTGACGAGGCGCTCCGTTCCGCACCCTTCAAACATAACGCCAACGTTTCGTTTCGAGATATCACCGACGGTACGTCAAACACGATGGCAATCTCCGAAACCGTCAAAGCGGCCAAAGACGATCATAACGACGAACGCGGCGACGTGCTGAACGACGACATCGCCGCCGCATGGTTCTCGACCCATTCGACCCCCAACTCAGGCGTCGATTCGATTCGCGTTTGCGTCAACGAAGCCCCCAATCCGCCTTGCGATACCGCCAGCGCCAAAAAGAATTCGGCCCGCAGCAAACATCCCGGCGGGGTCAACGTCGGTTTCTGCGACGGCTCGGTAAGGTTCGTCGCCGACACGATCGACCTGGTTACCTATCAGGCCATGGGCAGCGCTCAAGGCAACGAAGTCATCGCAACCCCGTAAATCCCGTTCAGCTTTCGTCGGATATCCATTCTCTCCAGACGTCTTGCTGCGGCCGCGCGCCCGCTGGAGAGAATCCAAGGATTATTGGAACCACGCATCGAGCCAAGGAGCATGACATGCGACGATTCTTACCACCTATTGAACACGCTTCGCCAATGGCGACCCTTTTGTTGACGACCGCCTTTTGCCTGCCGCTGGCGATCGGTTGCCGATACGAGACCGAGCGACAGGGCCTCGTTTCCGGCGTTGTGACGCTAGACGATCAGCCGCTAGAAAACGGCTCGATTTCTTTTTTGCCGATCGACGGAAAAACGGCCACCGCCGGCGGCATCATTAAGAACGGCCAGTTTTCGATCTCGATGCCGCCCGGCAAAAAGAAAGTCGAAATCGTAGGCGCCAAAGTCATCGGACAGCGGGCCGCCTATGCAGGCGATAAAAACAGCCCGATGGTCGACGTCACGAAAGAAATCGTACCGTCGCAATACAACGTCAGCTCGCAATTGGTGGTCGACGTCGCCACAGGCGAAAACCACGAGAAATTCGTCCTCACTTCAAAATGACCCTTCGGTCATTTCGAGACGAAGACTGCCGCCATATCGGCGTCGTGTTGCGTTCGCCCTCTCGCAACACGACGCTTTTTTAAACCGGCAGACGCCTGA
>JBITAD010000604.1:0-6213 GCA_044439945.1 Blastopirellula sp. JB062 | reverse complement strand
GCCGCATTGGTTCATATGGGCATCGAAGACGCCGAAAATCGAGTCGTCGTGGCGCCCTCCTTCTCGGAAGGTTTAAACGCCTCGGAAGCGGCGGCCTCGTATAACCAATCGCGAGTAGGAACGAACAACGGCGGATTCGGCGGCGGCTTTGGCGGCGGATTCGGCGGCTTTGGCGGCGGATTCGGCGGCGGCGGCGGTTTCTTTTAAACCGCGATAGCCGTTCCCGCAAACCTCGCTTTGTACTTGCACATTTTCCGCTTACGGTGGCGACCATCATGAAAATTTACGCTACGCTCGGCTTGATCGTCTCTTTGGCTTGCGTCGGCTGCTCGTCGACGCGACAAGGAGGAATGTTCTCCGCGTTGAATCCTGTGCGAAAAGATTACGGACAGGAGCTCAGCTTGGCGAGACTTTCCGAACGTCAAGACAAGACCGAATCGGCGGAGCGAATTTATCATTCGGTCCTGAAAGCCCAGCCCGATAACGTGGTGGCCAATCATCGCCTAGGCGTGCTGGCGGCCAAGCGCGGTTTGCATGACGAAGCCGTCCAATATTTTCAGACGGCCGAAGCGGCAGGACTTCGGTCGGCCGAGTTCTATAACGATTACGGGTACTTGCTCTACCTGCAAAACAACACGTCCGAGGCCGAGCAATACTATAAGAAATCGCTTGCCGTCGACGGAGCTTATCGCTCGACCCACAACAACCTTGGCTTGCTGATGGGCGAACAAAAACAATACGACGACAGCCTCAAGCACTTTTTAATGGCGGTGGACGAAGGCGAAGCGCACGCCAACTTGGCGTTCATCCAATCGCAAATGGGCGACCTCGAAGCTTCCGAGAAAAGCTATCATCGCGCCCTCGAATTCGATCCTGACTTAAAGAGAGCCGCTCAAGCGTTGGTGCAAATCGCTCGCAAACGGGGCTCGGTTAAGCCGATGGAAAATATTCGACCTAACCTAGAAAAGCAGTCCGAAAATCAGATCGCGAAGCGAGAGCCGCAAGCCGAAGTCGTCCCCGTTTCGTCCGAAGAATCGGTCGCGGCGGCAGCCCCGAAAGCGGTAAGCCCGACTCCCGCCAAAAAGGTCGCGCCGGTTTCGTTCGCCGCGGTTAGCGATGAAGTCGCCGAAGCCGCCAAGACGCAGGCCATGGTCGCCCAACAAGGTCAAGCGACGCTAGAGAACAAAGTGGAATCGTCGATGACCAGCAAATCGGGGCTGCATTACCCGCAGATCATGTCGGCGCCGCCGTCGTTGCAAAGCAACCAAATCCATCGCAGCCTGAAGTCGCACCCCAGTGCGTCCGGGCGGCTCGGCTTCGCCGAAAACACGCTGCGAGATACGCCCCGCAGCCGCTAATTAGTTACCGCCCTGAATCGGCGGCGGAACCGAGGCCTGGTCGAGGGCGCCGCCCTCTTCCGCGCTGGTGGTCATGAAATCGTGCAACCGCAGCGCGGAAGGCCCCAGCAGCAAGATGTAGACCGGCGGGGCCAGCAAAAAGATAACCGGAATCAACAGCTTGATCGTATTCTGGTTACCCCGCTCTTCGGCCAACTGACGACGCGTGCGTCGAATGCTATCGGCGAAATCGCGAAACGCTCCGGCGACGCTGCCGCCGATGCGTTGAGCCTGAGCGACCAAGGTCGCCAGGGCGTTCACTTCCGGCACTTCGATCCGCTTGGCAAAGTTGCGGATCGCTTGGCCGAGCGAGCCGGTCTCTGACTGACGATCGATGATCAACAGTTCGCACGCCAAATCTTCGTGCGAACGAATCATTTCGTCGCTCACTCTTTTTATCGCTTTTTGAAGCGGCAAGCCGGCGGTCGTGGTCATCGTAATCATATCGAGCGCGTCAGGCAGCGAATGTTGAATCCGGCTGACCCGAGCCGAAGCTTGCGAGCTGATAATCACCCGAGGAATCGCGAAAATCAAAATCAACACGGCCACGCCGACAATCACGATAATCTGAGTCGTCTCTTCGCTGGCGTCCGCCATGGCGACCAACGTCGCAAGCACGAAAAAGACCCACGCGACCAGCGAAGCGTTTCGCACCGCCAAATATTCCTGGGCCGCATTGCGATGATAATAGCCGGCCTTGACCATATCTTTTTCGAGCGTCTCGTGCGCCTGACTCGACGAAGGCAATATGCCGGCGAACGCGCGGGTCAAGCCGCCGATGCCGATCGAGCCCCGAGCGCCGGGATGGAGCATTTCGTTCGGATCGTTCCGCTCGGTCGACATTAACAAGCGACCCGCAAGATAGATCAACATGGTGACGCCGAAAAAGGCGCCGACGATAAGGAGTGCGGGGTTTTGCATCGCAGGCGAACTCTCTACCAAAAATCGAAACGCGGATTAATAGTCTGATCGCACCAAGCGATAAACGAAATACAGACCAAGCGCCTCGCTAACCAACGCGAAGGCCAGCAAATAACGCCCCCAAGGATGGGAGAAGAACTCGCTGAAGTATTCCGGCTGGAACAACAAAAAGAAGAACAGCAACAACGGAGCCAGCAGCGCGATAATCGTCGCCGACATGCGCCCCGAGCTTGTAATGCTGCGAAGTTGACGATGGTACGCCATCCGATCGCGAATGACGGCCGCCAGGCGATCTAACGTCTCGGGCAAGCCGCCGCCTGATTCGCGATGAACGCTGATCGTGGTCGCAAAAATCTTAACGTCCATCAGTTCGACCCGATCGGCCATCCCTTCCATCGCCGTCGGAACCGATAAGCCGACGTCAAGCTGTTTGGCCGAGCGGCGAAATTCGACCCCGACCGGATCTTCGCTCGACTCGCCGACCAAATGAATCGCTTGCTCGAAACTTTCGCCCGCACGAACCGCACGCGCGATCAATTCCAAGGCGCTCGGAAATTGCTCTTGAAACATTTTTAAGCGACGGCTCTTGATCCAAACCAGATATCCGAGCCCCGCACAAATTCCCAGCACGGCCGCGATTCCGGTCACCAGCGGATCTTCGGTCGCGACGAACGCGGCGCAACCGCACGTTAATCCGACGGCGATCAGCAGCACGACCGCCATCGACGGGCCGAAATCGACGCCCGACAAATAGATCGTGCGGGTAAACCAGCTATCGAATTGACCGATCGACGAGCCGCTTTCGGTACTGCGGCGCGGCGGAAATTGTCGCAAGCCGCCTTGCGCGGTCGTTCCGGCTTGTCCGCCGAAAGCCAACTCTTTGAAGGCGATAAACAAAAACGCGGCAATCGACGCCACTCCGGCAAAGATTATCAGCGCCATCATATTCGGATCGAGATTGTCGAGCACTATGCGCCCTCCCCTTGATCATCTTGCTTGCCGCGCGAAGCGGCGTCATCGGCGAGATCCAATACGCCTGACTCTTCGCTCGATTTGCCGACTTCGCCGCGAGCGTCGAGGAACTTGGCGTGGATCATCTCCGACTCTTTTTTGTCCATTACGCTTTCGTTAAACGAAACGCCGGCGTCCGCAAAACGCTCGCGACATTGCGGCCGATGACCAGTCGCGTAAAAACGACCTTTGGCGCGGCCTTGCTCGTCGAGCCCCTCTTGGCGGAATCCGAAGAGATCGTCCAACACGTAGTCGCCGTTCTCGTTCACTTCGCGAATCTCGGCGATCCGGGTAACCCGGCGAACGCCGCCCTTTAAGCGGGCGACATGAACGACCAATTTGATGCCGGCGGCGATATATTGGCGCGTCACGCGAATCGGCAATTCAAAGCCGGTCATCGCTACCATCATCTCGAGCCGGGCCAGCGCGTCGCGGGTATCATTCGCGTGGATCGTGGTTAGCGAACCTTCGTGACCGGTGTTCATCGCTTGCAACATGTCCAGCGCTTCCGGGCCGCGAACTTCGCCCACGATGATCCGGTCAGGCCGCATCCGCAAGCTGTTGCGAACCAAATCGCGTTGCGTCACGGCGCCGGCGCCTTCGGCGTTGGAAGGTCGCGTCTCCACCCCCAACACATGCGGATGTTGCAGCAGCAATTCCGCCGAGTCTTCGATGGTCACGATCCGTTCGTCATGCGGGATCGAGGCCGACAACGCGTTGAGCAACGTCGTCTTACCGGCGCCGGTTCCGCCTGAGATCAAAAAACTAATCCGCGAGGCGACGGCCGCTTGCAAAAATTCGGCCATCTCTTGCGAGATCGAATCGGTCGCCAGCAGGTTCGCCAAGTGGAGATGCTCGACTCCAAAACGACGAATCGACAATTTTGGGCCGCCCAACGCCAACGGCGCCACCACGGCGTTGATCCGAGAGCCGTCGGGCAAACGAGCGTCGACCATCGGGCTGACTTCGTCAATCCGACGACCGACACGGCCGACGACGCGCTGAATGATGCGCAACACATGCGCGTCATCAGCGAAGATCACGTCGGTCAGCTCCAAGCGACCGAAGCGTTCGATGTAAACTTCGCGCGCGCCGTTGACCAAAATGTCGCTGATGGTCGGATCATGCATCAACGGTTCGATCGGACCTAAGCCGAACAGCTCGTAATCAAGCTCTTTTTCGAGCCGCTCGCGCGTCGCGTCGTCAAGCTTCAGTTGCTTGCGTCGGCAGTACTTGTTCGACAGGTCGCGAATGTCGCCGCGAATCGCTTCTTCGTTGAAGCTGGTAACCGCTCCAAGATCAAGCGAGTCGACCATCTCTTCATGGAGCGACGTTTTCAAACGCTGAAATTCAATTTCCGCTTCATCGATATTTCGATTCGGCGCGGCTTGGTTCGACATGATCATCGCGCAATAGCCTACGAAGGAAAGTGGGAGAAACTCGTCTAGTTGGCCGCCGCGACTTCGGCCGCGGCGTCGACTGCGTCTGGAGTTTGCGAAGCGCGGTACAGCTGATCCTGACCCGCAACATTAGGGCGGAACTCCAGTTCCGAGATTTGCCCGCCTCGATAGACGCGCATCATTTGTTTCAACGGCGGGCGGCGGTCGAGCAGTTCGGCCAGCGTCCGCGGCGCCCCTTCGTACGAGGCGACTTCGCCGTCCAGCGGCACCAAAGCCAACGCGAACGTGCCGTGATTGGCGGCCACTTGCAATTTGGTCACTTCGTGCGGCAGCACGGCCAGCGTCACCGTCGCTTGTTGCTGGCTATTGCGACGCACCTGCTCGCCTGCGATCGGGTTAAGCGACGAGGGATCGGCGTCAAAGGCCAAAACCTTGATGCCTTGCAACAAGGTGACGGTCGTTTCAGGCAATTCGAAATCTGGATCGGCGTCGGCGCGAAACAACACGTCGACCTTCGTGCCGGGGCGAGCGAAACCTTCGACCGCTTCGTCATACTCGACGCTCACCGTAAACGCACGTTGACCGGCGCCCAGGTTTTGCACGATGCCCGGTCCGGTCCCCTCGGGATAGAACATGTCAGGCGTAAAGACCGAGTCGACGTTCAAATCTTGTCGCAGCGTGCGACCGATGATTTGATTGGTGTTGACCATATAGCCGGAAGGAACCGGCTTTTCTTTCATCTCTTCTTCCGTGTACTGAAACAGCACCACGTCGCCCATCGTCAACGTGCGACCGCCCAACAACTTGCCTGCCGACTTCGGAACGATAAACGTTTTTTCCGGCTCAGGCGTTTCTTCAACAACCGGCGCCGGTTCTTGCATCATGTTCTTGCGGACCACATAGGCGGCCAACAATCCGAACATGACGGCGACGACGCCCAACAATAAAGTTCCAGGACTTAACCGAGACATTTTGCTCGCTCCGCTAACGCGATCGTTTGCTGATAGAAAATCATTTCCAGCGGCCAATCCGTGCCAAGCCTGCGAGACAACCTCCTGTTGTTCCCCCTCAAAGTATTGGTACTAGTCTAATTCCGCGTCTTCATTTTTCCTCATAAAACGCCCTATTTCTTCAGAAAAATAGAAGCTAGGCGTTTTCAATCGGAATACTCCAAAGCTGCACCAACTTTAAAATCAAAAAAATCCAACTTGCTAGACAAACCGGAACTCCATAAGGGAGCGTTTGCCGCGCCATATCTAGCTTTTTACGATTCGAATCCCCCTCGTCATCACTTGGGTCGCCCTGCGGCGAAGAATCGGTTCCGGCGCGGAACATCATCTTTGCAATAAAGATGGCAATTGTAAGCATCAGCGCTAATACGGCGCTAGTAACAAACACGATCAATATCAAGATCGGTCCCAGCCAGGCGCCCAGCGCCGCCATAAACTTGACGTCGCCGCCGCCGCCGCCGCCGATCACAAACA
>JBITAD010000603.1:0-6220 GCA_044439945.1 Blastopirellula sp. JB062 | reverse complement strand
AATTGCTCACTCGAATTTACTTTTCTTTTCGTGATTTCACGTTATATTACCGAGCATCCCATTTCTGGCGGAATGTCGACGCCGCCGAAAATGGAAACCTCTTACTTCCTTCCTATTCTCATTTCACATCTGTTTCGAAGGGTATCGTCATGTCTGTTCGAACAAAAATTCGACAAGGTTTCACTCTCGTTGAACTGCTCGTCGTGATCGCGATCATCGGCGTTCTCATCGCACTTCTGTTGCCGGCCGTGCAACAAGCCCGCGAAGCGGCGCGGCGGATGCAATGTAGCAACAACCTCAAACAGCAAGGCTTGGCCCTACATACGCATCACGACACTTTTTTATCGTTTCCTGACGGCGCGCAAGAATCGAACGCTCCCAATTGGCGATTTGAAATCTTGCCCGGGCTCGAGCAAAAACAGCTCTACGATCAAGTCGATCCGGATGGAGCGATGCATGCTGGCTGCCTTGAATCGAGTTCGTACGGCCAGCAATATTTCAACGAGAACCTGGTCTTAATTGACACGGTGGTAGACGCGTTCCGTTGTCCATCGAGCGCCTTGCCGGCGATCGAGCCTAGTGGGTCGATGTGCAACTATGATCGCTTGCAAACGCATGATTACGTCGGCATCAGCGGGGCGTTTCCCGATCCGCTTGATCGCACCGACGTCTGCTCGACTGGCACGCCGTACGGCGTTTATTGCAACACCGGCCTATTGGTTCCGAACAAGCAGTACAAGTTTCGCGATATCACCGACGGCTCGACCAATACGATGATCGTCGCCGAACAATCGGCGCCGGTCGGCGACAAAGATCTGCGAGCCAATTATCACGGAGGATGGCGCGGGTGGACCAACAAAGGAGACATTGCGACCAACACCGCGACGCATCACACCGCCGGGGTGACCACCGTGGCGTTCGCCATTAATGCGAAATCGAGCCAATCAGGCGGCAATACGACTCCCAAGTCAGATCGCCCTTACGCCGGCAATACGATTGTCACATCGTATCACCCAGGCGGCATTCAAGTATTGCTGGCCGATGGCTCGGTCCGATTTGTGGGCGAAACGCTCGACTTTCTTACCTTGCGTCAGCTATGCGTGCGTGACGACGGTTTGGTGATGGAAGCCTTCTAACTTCCAACTTCGTCACACTAGCCTACTTTCGTTTCGCAAGCCGACTATAGAGAGGAAAAGCCGCTATGGCGATGCGTTTAAACACAATCCGTAGGAGCGTTTCCCTTCGCTCCGCCCTGCTACTTCTCATCGTTATTGGGTGCGCCGCAGGTTGCGGCGGCCCGGCCGGACCGCCGACAGGCACCGTTCATGGAAAGGTCACCCATCAAGGCAAACCGGTTACGATCGGCGAGATCACTTTTTATTCTGGCGAACTGGGGAGCGGCATCACCGAAACTCTAGACGCCGAAGGCGCCTATCAAACGCAATTGCCGATCCCGACTGGGCAGTACGTCGTAACAATCCTTCCGCCGGAGCGTCCTCCTGTGGATGGAAGTTTGGCGCAATCCGGTCAACAGGTCGTCAAAGATATTCCCATGAAGTATCGCGACCCGCGTAAAAGCGGGCTAACAATTGAAGTCCGCGCAGGCGAAAATTCGTTCGATATCGAAATGAGCCAGTAGCGTTTCGCCTAGCATGCGACTGCCCAAGAGCTTCCGCCTAACGCTTTGTCTTGACGAAGCGTTAGGCTTTATCGGGCGGCGCGGCTGAGCGTCAAGTTGTCGCGATGAATCAGTTCGACGTAAGGGCGATGCCCTAAAATCTCACTGATTTTCTCGCTTTGGGCCCCTTGGATCCGTGCGACCTCGGCGGCCGAATAGTTCGTTAACCCGCGAGCGATCTCGTCGCCGTCGGCGTCGCAAACGCGGACGACGTCTCCCTTTTCAAATTCGCCCTCGACGCCGACCACGCCGATCGCCAATAAGCTGCGTCCCGAATCTTCGACGGCTCGCCGCGCGCCGGCGTCGACCAAGATACGGCCTCGCGGCTCGACCGAAAACCCAATCCATCGCTTCCGGGGCGAAACGGTTTTGCCCTGCGAAAGAAAAAGAGTGCCGATCGTCTCGCCGGCGACAATTTTGGTAATCGCCTGCGGATCGCGTCCAGACGCGATGATCACATTTTCGCCGGCGGTCGTGACCAGGCGGGCCGCTTCCAGCTTGCTGGCCATGCCCCCTTTCGAGACTCCCGTATTTTTGTCGCGCACGAACGACATCAATTGTTCGTCAAATTTACGAACGACCGGAATAATCTGTGCGTCGGGATCGTCGGGCGAACGATCGTACAAACCGGCCACATCCGACAAGATCACCAGCAGCGGGGCGCGCAGCAAATTGGTAACGCGCGCCGCCAAACGATCGTTATCGCCGAAGGTCGTCATCAACTCGTCGACGGCCACGGTATCGTTCTCATTAATAATCGGCAACACGCCGAATTCAAGCAGCGAGACCAACGTGTTGCGAATGTTCAAATACCGCACGCGATGGTCCAGATCTTCCGCCGTTAACAAGACCTGGGCGCTATGCCGGCCATGGACGGCCAACGTTTGATCGTACGCTTCGATCAATCGAGCCTGGCCGACGGCCGCGACGGCCTGCAATCTCGCTAAATCGGTCGGTCGACTTTTCAACTTCAACCGGTCCATGCCGGCGCCGACGGCCCCGCTGGAGACCAACACCATCTTGCGCCCGGAATCGATTAGGCGGCTCATCTCTTCGGCGAACTCGGCGATTCGCGCGCGGTTGAGCGTACCGTCTGGCGCGGTCAGCACGCGCGTTCCGACTTTCACGACGATCAGATCGGCGGTCGCGGCGATTTCCTGACGCAGAAGATCGGTCATATCGAGAGAAAAAGTGGCTAAATGAAGCGAGGATCGACAAACCGTAGTTATCGACCGACATCGCAGCCGCGGCAAGGGGACGCTACGAAATGAGGGCTCGTTACGCAGATTGCGGCTGCGCATTGCGCAACAAAGCGACCAAGGCGGACGGATCGACCGGCTTGACCACATGATCGTCAAAGCCCGCCTCTTTCGTACGGCGACGATCTTCCGGACCTCCCCAACCGGTCAACGCGATTATCTTTACGCCGTCATGCCGCGAATCGGCGCGAATCCGTCGCGCCACTTCATAACCGTCCATGCCCGGCAAACCGATATCAAGCAAGATAAACTGCGGGCGTTGTCGCCGTAACAGATCCAGCGCCATCGGCCCGTCTAAGGCGACGACCGTTTGCATACCTTCAAAAGTAAGCAACATCGACAACGTCTCGGCGGCGTCCCGGTTATCGTCGACGATCAAGACCAAAACCGACTCCAGATCCGCTTGTTGTCGGTCGCCGGCGACGCGAACCGCCGGCCGAGAGAGTTCGACTAGCGGCAGACGGACTTCAAAACGGCTTCCCTTGCCCGGTCCGCGACTGACGACGTCGACCGTACCGTCATGCATTTCGCAGAGTTGGCGGACAAGCGCCAACCCCAGCCCGAGCCCGCCATGATCGCGGGTATGCGAAGAGTCGACTTGTGCAAACGGCTCGAAGATGCGCGCCCGATCTCCTTCGGCGATGCCGACCCCATTGTCGGAGACGGCCAAGATCGCGACTCCGTTTTCGGTACGCAAATCGATGCAAATTCTTCCGCGTCGCGGCGTATACTTGGCGGCGTTGCTGAGCAAATTCGAGACGATCTGCACCAACCGAACTCGATCTCCGTTGACGCCGATCGGCTCGTCCGGAATCAGCAGCCGCACGTCATGATCGCGCTCGTCAATTTGGGGCTGCAACATCTCGACGGCTGCGCCGACTGCCTCGCGAAAATCAAACGGTTCGCGCAGCAGTCGCATCTTGCCTTGCAAATAACGCGATACGTCGAGTAAGTCGTCGACGATCCGCACCAGTTGCGAGAGTTGCCGTTGCGCCGCTCGCCGCAGTGCGTCGAAACGCCGCCCGTCGTCTCGACAGCGAGCCATCAAATCAACGCTGGTCGCGATCGGCGCAAGCGGATTGCGCAGTTCGTGCGCCAACAGCGCCAAGTATTCGTCTTTTTGCAAATCCGATTTCTTCAGCGTTTCGGTCAGCGCCTGGTTTTCGCTCGAGCGTTGTTCCGCTTTGCGTTGATCGCACCGCGTTTTTTCGAACGTGACGATCGTTACCCCGCCGACGATCGCATAGATCAACAGCGAGACCCAGTCGGCCGTCGAGTGAATTAACAAGCTCGATTCCGGCGGAATAATAAAGTGGGCGGCGGCCAACATGCCAAGCGCCATCGCCAACACGGCGGCCTGCGTGCCGCCGAGCCAGGCGCTGAGAATGACCGAGAGATAAAAGACGCCGAAAGGGAGTCGCTCTTGTAAAAAGGGATCTAGCAGCGACCGAACCCACAACGCAGCCGCCGTCGCAGAAATCGCAAAGATGTAACCGCGAACCTGCTCTCTCCAGCCGTTTCGCATGCTAGCACTCCTTTAGGCTTTACGAAGAGAAGACGTCGCCGCAATTCTTCGAGCGACAACGCAATTTTATAAACCCGCGACAGGCCGTTCGCCAAGCGGCAAAGTCGAAAGAATCGATACATTTTTCCTCTTGCCGAAAAGCGGCGTTGCCTCTTACATTGAACGTTGGCAAATATGCCGCGCGTGAAACGGAAATCCGCGCCAGGACTAATCCGCAATCAGGTTCAAGGAACGAACCGAGTTGTGCAGGGCGAACGCTCTCTCGGAACGAGCGGCCCTCATCGGAGTCGCGCCGCCCATTTTCGGCGGCCCTGGTACGGAGACCGCGATATGTTAGTTCTCTCTCGCCGCGCTAAAGAAAAAATCGTGTTCCCCAATCTGGCGATCACGGTCGAGCTGCTGCAAATTCGCGGCAAGATGGTAAAAATCGGCATCGACGCCCCCAAAGAAGTCTCGATCTTGCGCCCCGACGCTTGTCGCGAGGGCGAGTTGGAAGCGTTGCAGCGGAACGTCTCGCCGCTGCTCAATAGCCACCAACTCCGTAATCGCCTGAACACGCTCAACCTGGGGCTGCATCTCTGCGGCAAACAGATCGAAGCCGGCATGGAAAGCGAAGCGAGCGATACGCTGCAACGACTGTTGGCCGAGCTGAAAGAGCTAGACGCTGAAGTCGGGCAAGGCCGCGCCGCGATCAGCCGTAACCAACCGAGCCGAGCGCCGCGCAAGCTGCTGGTCGTCGAAGATGACGACAACGAACGCGAACTGTTAGCCGGTTTGCTGCGGATGTACGGCTTTGACGTCTCGGTCGCCAAAGATGGCCAAGCGGCGCTCGACTATCTCTCGCACAACGATCTGCCCGACTACGTCTTGCTTGATCTGAGCATGCCGCGGGTCGACGGTCCGGCGACTTTGCGAGTGATGCGCAATGATCCTCGCCTGGACAAGCTAAAGGTCTTCGCCGTCACGGGTCGCGACCCCGACCAACAAGCCGACGGCGGTGACGATCCTCAAGAGCAATTTGACGCTTGGTTTCGCAAACCGCTTGATCCGGCCGAAATTGTCGAAGCGGTCAGTCAAAAGATCGGCCCTGCCGTCGCCGCCCCCTAGCCGGCGTCAGATTGCGATTTTCGATCAAAATACCGTTTTTTTCGGCGAGCCATTTTCGCCATTTCTTGCTTAAAAAGATTTGGCTAAAACGACGTCTCGCGTCGTTCTATGCCCTCCATCCGCTGGTGATTCGGGGGTGCGAAACGAATCTGCTCTCGCTCAATCGTTCTTCGGCGCCGGAATAACGAGTCGCGTCTCTGAACGATCCCCCCTCGATCAGCGGGAAACCCTCCTTCTCAGTCGGCGGAAATCCGCTATCTAGCACGGTTGAGTCTTCGCCGTGCGACTTCTAGAATAAAGCTGCCCGCCTCTTTCCTATGTATTTTCTGTGAAGACAGCGTCGCTAGCAGCAACGTAAGTCCCCGTCCGGCAAGGGTTTTTACCGCGAGTCGTTCATGAGCGAGCTTTATCACGAGTGCGGGATCGCCGCCGTTTATCACCTTCCCGGCGACGAGATCAGCCCTCTTTGCCCCGATCAAGGGACAGATCACGTATCGCGGTTATTGCCGCGGATGCTACTTGATATTCAAAACCGGGGCCAGTTGGCGGCAGGCATGACTTCGTTCAGTCCTGAGCGGAATCAACTGATCGACACGCATCGCGACATTGGTACGGTCCGCGAAGTTTTTCGACTTTCGCACCGCGGTAAAA
>JBITAD010000602.1:0-6242 GCA_044439945.1 Blastopirellula sp. JB062 | reverse complement strand
CGTAGCATCGTCAGCTGCAGTCAAAGCCGCCAACACCATGCAATAAGAAGCAATCATCGAACATCTCATGCCATAAAGATAGGAACAATCGCATGAAAACGTTGTACCGAGCGACAGGCGATTTGCAAGATTTGCGCGCTTGGCGTGCAATTTTTGACTCGGCATTCGCGATTTGAGGACGCAGTCGCCCTCGATAGCCCGGGTATCTTTGGGGCACCAAAACGGTCAGAATAATTTGTTGCCCCAAGTCTAGCCAATTCGTACGAGGAGAGTGTCGGTGATAGTTGGGATTCCGCGCGAAGTAAAACGAGATGAATACCGCGTTGCGATCTTACCGGTCGGCGTCGAAGAGATGACCCGAGCCGGACATCGCGTGTTGGTGCAAGCCGGCGCAGGCGCAGGATCAGGGATTCCGGACGAAGATTATGTCGCCAGCGGCGGCGTGTTGGTGGAAGACGCCGAATCGATTTTCGGCGAAGCCGACATGATCATGAAGGTGAAAGAGCCGCAACCGGAAGAGTACGGACTGATTCGTTCCGGGCAAACGATCTTCACTTATTTCCACTTCGCCGCCAGCTTAGAACTGACCGAGGCGATGCTGAAAAGCGGCGCCATCTGCATCGCCTACGAAACCTTGAGCGACGGCGCAGGCCGCTTGCCGCTGCTTACGCCGATGAGCGAAGTCGCCGGGCGGATGAGCGTGCAAGAGGGGGCCAAATATTTAGAACGTCCGCAAATGGGACGCGGCATCTTATTGGGCGGGGTCCCCGGCGTAAAACCGGCGCACATCACGATCTTGGGCGGGGGCATCGTCGGCGCCAACGCCGCCAAAATTGCGGCCGGTTTTCAAGCGGACGTCAACATTCTCGATATTAACATGGACCGGCTCCGTTATTTAGACGACGTGATGCCGGCCAACGTGAACGTTTTGTATAGCGATCGTCATGTGATTCGCGATCAGTTACGACTGGCTGACTTGGTGATTGGCGCGGTATTGATCCCTGGGGCGAAAGCGCCCAATTTGGTGACTCGGGCCGATCTTGAAATTATGAAGCCCGGCAGCGTGATAATCGACGTCGCGGTCGATCAGGGAGGCTGCGTCGAAACGTCGCGACCGACCACCCATAGCGACCCAACTTATATCATTGAAGACGTCGTCCACTACTGCGTCGCGAACATGCCGGGCGCGGTCGGCCGAACCAGCACTTTCGCGCTTTGCAACGTGACGCTGCGTTGGGCGTTGAAAATCGCCGAGTTGGGGGCCGAAAAAGCGGCTTCGCTTTCCGCTCCATTAGCGACGGCGATGAACGTTTGCCGGGGGGAAGTGACCTACGAGCCGGTTGCGAAAACGTTTGGCATGACTTACAGTCCAAAGTTTTAATCTTCACTAAATTCGACGCATAAAGAGAGTGAACGATGAGCGATCAATCTACCGCCGTCAAAGTCGGCATCATCATGGGCAGCGACAGCGATTGGCCCAAAATTAACGGCGTTGCGGCGGCGTTAGAGGAATTTGGCGTCGGATACGAAGTTCGAGTAATGAGCGCTCATCGTACCCCGCATGTCGTCGCCGAGTATGCGACCACTGCGGTTGACCGCGGTTTGCAAGTCGTCATCGCCGCAGCCGGCGGAGCGGCTCACCTGGCCGGGGTCGTCGCCGCGCATACCACGTTGCCGGTTATCGGCTTGCCGGTTCCGACCGCCGAATTGGGAGGCCTCGATTCGCTTCTTTCAACGGTTCAAATGCCAGGCGACGTGCCGGTCGCCAGCATGGCGGTCGGCATGGGAGGTCCGCGAAACGCCGGCTTGTTCGCCGTGCAGATCATGGCTTTGGCCGATTCCGATTTGGCGGCGAAATTTGCTGCCTTTAAAACCAAACTCGCCGACAAGATCGCCGCCAAAGACGCCAAGCTGCAAGAGTCGCTGGCGAAGTAACCCCGAGAAAAAGATGCGAACCGAATCGACGCCCGACAGCGAGCCGATCCGATTTATCGGCCAGACCGACGGTACGCTTGATCTAATTGATCAAACGTTGCTGCCAGTCGAGTTGACTATCATCACTTGCCGCGACGTCGAAACCGTGTGGGAAGCGATCAAATCGCTACGCGTTCGCGGCGCGCCGGCCATCGGCATCGCCGCCGCTTACGGCGTGGTCGTCGGTTTGCAAACCGCCAAAGATGACAATGACGAAGCGTTCTGGCGACGCTTTGAAGAAGTAACCGATTATCTGGCTAGCAGTCGCCCGACCGCGGTCAATCTGTTTTGGGCGCTTGATCGCATGCGACGAACGGCTGAAACGGAGCGCAAGGCGGGTCGATCGATCGCCGAGATTCGTATCGCTTTGTTAGAAGAAGCGAAAGCGATTCATGCCGAAGATCGAGAAACATGTCGGGCGATCGGTCGTCATGGCGCCGCCGAACTGGCCGGCGCTTCCAACTTCTTAACCCATTGCAACGCAGGCGGGTTGGCGACCGCCGATTACGGTACCGCTCTGGCCGTCTTCTTTACGCTGCAAGACGACGGGAAAGATCTGCATGTCTTCGTCGACGAGACGCGTCCCTTGTTGCAAGGAGCGCGGCTCACCGCATGGGAATTGGCGCAACGAAAGATTCGCGCCACGCTCATCTGCGATTCGATGGCGGCCCAAGTAATGCGCGAAGGTCGAGTCGATGCGATCGTCACCGGCGCCGATCGAATTGCGGCCAACGGCGATTCGGCGAATAAAATTGGAACTTATTCGCTGGCCGTTTTAGCCAAAGCGCATGGAATTCCTTTTTACGTCGCGGCGCCGAGCAGCACGTTCGATTTGTCGATCGAATCAGGCGACGAGATTCCGATTGAAGAAAGAGCCGCGGAAGAAATTACCCACGGATTCGGGCGTCAAACCGCACCGACCGGAGTCGACGTTTATAACCCGGCGTTCGACGTCGCCCCGGCTGACTTGATTCATGGAATCATTACCGAACGAGGGCTGATTTCGCCCGTGAACAAAGAAACGGTCGCCCAAATGTTGGCCAGCCAATAACGACGGTTGCGCATCGCCGCCCCCGTCCGATTGCCCCATTCATCGAAATGCGAGCGACAAGATCCAAGTCGTCGCAATTGCCGCAACTTGGACGAAACGCCGGTACCTGAAGTCGCCCTGTTCCAATGTTCGCTGACTCTTAATAAAAATGGGGAAAACCGAGTTTTCCAGCGTAATCAGCGACTTCGCGAGAACTCAAGCGAAAAAACTCGTCGACTTTTTCGCTTTTCTTTTAGGCACGTGCCGACTATCCCCGGGAATTTCCGCTAATTGACATGCCGATTCGGCAACACGTAAAATGGTGGGTTTCTCCCTGATCGCAAAAGATCGACAGGGAGGGGTAATCTATTTCTTGTTCGCGGTCGACGCCGCAGTAGGAGACCTCGTTGGAAGAAGCGATCCAAAAAGCAGATGTCTTGATCGAAGCGCTCGGCTGGATACGTCGTTTTCGTGACAAGATCACCGTCATTAAACTCGGCGGCAGCGTCATGGAAAACCCCGACGCCCTGCGACACGTGCTGATCGACATCGTTTTTATGGAAACCGTCGGCATGTGGCCGGTGGTGGTCCACGGCGGAGGGGCCGCGATCAGCCGCGCCATGGCGGCGGCGATGATCGAACCGCGCTTTATCCATGGCCGCCGTTATACCGACGACGCCACCTTAAAAATTGTCGAGGAAGTGCTCGCCGGCGAGATCAACGAGAACATCGCCAACCAGATCGAAGAAGTCGGCGGTCGTGCGATGAACCTCAATTTCAAAACGACCAACGTATTGTTCGGCGAGAAAATTAAACTCGACGGCCCCAACGGAGAGTCGCTTGACCTGGGGCACGTCGGCGCGGTGACTCGCGTAGATCGAACCACGGTCGAAAACCTCTGCTACGCCGGACAAGTGCCGATTATCCCTTCGATGGCGATCGACGAGGCGACCGGCCAAAAACTGAACGTCAACGCCGACACCGCCGCCAATGCGGTCGCCGAAGCGCTAGGCGCCGAAAAGCTGGTCTTTTTGAGCGACGTGAACGGGGTACGAACCGACAAAAACGATCCTGATACGCTGGTTCATTCGCTCAACGGCGAAAAAGCGCGTGCCATGATGGGAGACGGTCGCATTGAGAGCGGCATGATCCCCAAGGTCGAAGCATGCCTGCAAACGCTCGATCGCGGCGTCAAAAAAATTCATATCATTGACGGCCGATTACGGCACTCTCTGCTATTAGAAATTTACACCAACATGGGCGTCGGAACCGAAATCGTCCACTAGGTTCGGTCGCGCGAACTTCTCGGTTTGCGGTCTGTCCCTCAGCTTTCCATTTTTCCTTGCCGCCTGGAGGCTAGATTGATGTCGACCACGTCAAACCGATCAACCGCCGCTCCGCAAAGTTCGGCTGATACCGTCAAACTGTTCGAGCAGTACGTCGTGCCGAACTACGGCCGCTATCCGGTCAGTCTGGTTCGCGGCGAAGGGTCGCGCGTGTGGGATGCCGAAGGAAAAGAGTATCTCGACTTTTTTCCCGGGTGGGGATGCAATCTGCTGGGGCACTGCCCCGATATGATCGTCGAAGCGGTCCAAGAGCAGATCGCGACGTTGATTCATGTCCCCAACAGTTGGCTAATCGAAGCGCAAGGCCAATGGGCCAAATTGCTTTCGGAACGAAGTTTCGGCGGACAAGCTTTCTTCTGCAACAGCGGAGCCGAAGCGAATGAAGCGGCGATCAAGCTGGCCCGTCTGCATACGCCGCCTGAGCGATACAAGATTATCACCTTTCAAGGCGGATTTCATGGCCGCACGTTCGGCGCAACCTCGGCGACGGCTCAGCCTAAATACCATGAAGGGATCGGCCCGCTGTTAGCCGGTTTTTCGTACGCTCCGTTCGGTGACCTAGAAGCGGTCGCTCAACTGATCGATGATCAAACGGCGGCGATTATGGTCGAGCCGATCCAAGGCGAAGGGGGCGTACGCATTCCGCCTGAAGGCTTTCTCGCCGGCTTGCGAAAACTGGCCGACGAACATGATTTGCTTTTGATCTTCGACGAAGTGCAAAGCGGCTGCGGGCGCACCGGTCATTGGTTCGGTTATCAAAGCTTTGACGTAACGCCTGACATTTTGACATTGGCGAAAAGCTTGTGCGGCGGAGTCGCAGGCGGCGCGTTGCTAACGACGAAAGAAATTGCACCGAGCTTGCGTCCCGGTATGCACGCAGCGACCTTCGGCGGAAACCCGATCGCGGCTCGGGCCGGAATTGCGGCGATCGAAATGATCGAACGCGATAACTTGCTAGAAAACGTCTCGGTCATCAGCGAAATCTTTCGCGAACGATTATCTGCACTGCAAGAAGAGTGCGACTTGGTGCAAGAGGTTCGAATCGTCGGAATGATGATCGGGATCGAACTGACGATCGAAGGGGCGGCCGCCGTCAAAACTTGCCTTGATCGGGGTTTGCTTATCAACTGCACGCAAGGCAACGTCGTCCGTTTATTGCCGGCGATGAACCTGACGCCTGAAGAGGTCCGCCAAGGCTGCGACATTTTGGTCGACGTCATTCGCAATATGACCCCCTCCGCTTAATTAACAACCGGTCTCCCGTTCGCCGCGGGCGTTTTTCCATGCGGCGTTTCGCTTTCTTTTCTCTTTTTCGTGACTAGCTGACAAGTTTAGGCTTTTCCGACTTGATGCGAGTATTGCTATGCGAAATCTGCTTTCCCTCTTTGATCTATCGACCGCCGAAATGGAGTCGATTTTTTCAATCGCCGCCGACCTCAAAGCGAAACTCGCCCAAGGAGAGCGCGAGCCGCTGTTGCAAGGCCGCGTGATGGGCTTGCTGTTCGAAAAGCAATCGCTACGAACTCGCGTCAGCTTCGAAACTGGGATGTCGCATTTAGGCGGATCAAGTCTCTTTTTGGGCGAAGACGTCGGCTGGGGAAAACGGGAGGCCCCGCAAGATTTCGGACGCGTGATCAGTCAATATCTCGACGTCATCGTCTGTCGCGCCAAGTCGCACGAGAAAGTGATCGAACTAGCGACGCACTGCACTTGTTCGATCATTAACGGCTTGACCGATTTGTTTCATCCTTGTCAAGCGTTGGCCGACTTGATGACGGTTCAAGAAAGCTTTGGCGCGTTAAACGGGTTGAAGATCGCCTATGTCGGCGACGGCAACAACGTCAGCCGCAGTTTGGCGCTGGCTTGTGCCAAAATGGGCGCCGAGTTCATGA
>JBITAD010000601.1:0-6278 GCA_044439945.1 Blastopirellula sp. JB062 | reverse complement strand
AACGTCGTAAATACGAAGGGTTTACGTTAGTCGAACTGCTGGTCGTCATCGCTATCATCGGGGTGTTGATCGCCCTGTTACTGCCGGCGGTGCAACAAGCTCGCGAAGCGGCCAGACGGATGCAATGCACCAACAATCTGAAACAGTTGGGTCTGGCGATGCACAACTATCACGACACGTTCGGAAAATTTCCGCCGGGCGTGGTCGGTCGAACGAATTACGATCCCCCTTCGAGCGGACCGCAGTTTGAGAAGTGCCCGCCGACTTGGATGCAGATGATTTTGCCGTTTATCGAGCAAGGCAATTTGTACGAGGGCATGAAACAGCATTTTGCCAACGGCGAGATGGCCGCGACGGCGCCGGGCCGATTTACGGTGATCGAATCGCTGACTTGTCCGAGCGATCCCGGCGCTCCGAAGTTGATAGACACGGGGGCGTCGTCGCCATGGTATGAGCGTTGGGGCTTTAATGGAAATTACGTCGCTTGCAGCGGTTCCGAATATTTTACGCCGAGCGACGATCCGCATATGGTCAATCGCAATGGAATGTTTTACGCCAAATCGGCCACCAAGTTCGCCGACGTCGTAGACGGTACTTCCAATACGGCGATGATGAGCGAGATCTTGCTGGTCCCCTACGGCGGCTCTGCCGGAGAAGTGATTGATCTGCGGGGCGGTTATTATTTTGCGCGACGAATCTCGGTCTGCTTCAGCACGCGCGAAGCGCCGAATACCTTGATCGGCGATCGTTTAAGCTCGTGTCAAAGCATGCCGTTTGCGCCTTGCAACGGCCAGGGAACCGATGATGCGATTATGCATGCGCGTAGTCGCCACATCGGAGGCGCCAACGTCACGTTGGGAGACGCTTCCGTTCGCTTCGTGTCAGAGACGATTGATCGTACGGTTTTTCAAGCTTACGGCACGCGCGCTAATAGCGAAGTGACCGAGCTGTTATAG
The DNA here is from genome assembly GCA_044439945.1 of Blastopirellula sp. JB062. Lineage (GTDB taxonomy): Bacteria > Planctomycetota > Planctomycetia > Pirellulales > Pirellulaceae > Blastopirellula. The sequence continues at coordinate 5,322 of JBITAD010000601.1, read as the reverse complement.
CGCCCTGGTCGCGTTGACGCCGTTTGCGCACGCTACGATAGCGACGCTATTGCATGCGAGCATTTTCAGCGACGTTTTCTTGTACGGCGCACTTCTTCACTAAAGTGAATCACATGCCACGACTTCATCGCTTATGCTGTTTGGCGCTGTTTGCGACGTTAGCCGTTAGCTCAGGCGGTTGCGGCAATGCAGGCCCCGTATTGCCGCCGACCGTTCCCATTACGGCGAAGGTGACTGTCGATGGGCAACCGCTGCGAAAAGCGAAGATCTCTTTCAGCCCGGCGGAGTCGGGGCCGACATCGAACGGGATTGTGGTCGATGGCGATGTGGTCGAGCTTTGGACCAACGCACGGAAGCCGGGGGCCGTAATTGGCGATCACCAGGTGACGATCTATGATCAACCGATGGAGGCCGAACCGCTTGATCTGGTACCTGACCGATATGGCCGGATCAGCGGAGGAATTCCGGTGGTCGTCACCGAAGAAGGGCCGAACGAATTTTTGTTTGAGCTAAGCCGAAAATAGAGTGCGTGTTAGAGTCTTTTGTCTTTCGCAGTTGGTTGCGGTGAAGAGAGGAAATTCGCCGCGCTGCGATTCTTTGCGTAACCTGCCGCCATCGCGTCTCATCTGAGAAAAAGATGCAATTGCCTTAGGTACAGCGTCGACTGTTTCAAATTGCGTGGGATTGAAAAACAGGCCCGACAGCGGTACGCAGTTGACGCTGTCGAGCGCGTTTTCTGGCGACAATCCATCCTTATGGGTGGAGTGACGTCAGTTCTATCGACTAAATGTCTTGGGGAAACCAAAGCCTGAAATCTGCTTTTTGGCGGCATATTCCCTGAATTCCCTGATTTAAGCCACTTTTTCGGGAATCCTCATTTCGCCAAAATAGTTATCTGCCTAAACTTCAATTGGAAAACTAAATCGAGCCGCTACAGTAATCTTCACGTTTTCAAAGTCCCGCCTGAAACGAAATCGTTCGATTGGATCCCTCCGCCGCGGCTGCGGTAAGACAAGCGTTTGTTCGACGATTTTGCGTGCCCGCCTTCAAATTATTGACTTCTACCTTGAAAGAGCGACCGATCACGATGGAAATGATCCGCCTTCGATATTTGCTATTTGTCGTAATCGTGACAAGCGCAGCGGGATTTGGCTGCAATCGAGCGAGTGAAGAATTGGCGCCTGCGCCGCCGCCGACCGTAACCGTCGCCCAGCCGGTACGAAAAGAGATTGTCGAGTGGGACGCGTACACAGGGCGGCTCGAACCGATCGAATTTGTTGAGATTCGCGCGCGGGTCGGCGGATATTTGCAATCGATTCACTTTGACGAAGGCCAGATCGTGAAGGCAGGCGATTTGTTGTTTGTGATCGATCCGCGCCCTTTCGTCGCCGAACTGAACGGCGCCAAAGCGGCCCTGACGCAATCGAAATCGCAGTTGGCTCAGGCCGAAGCGCAGACGGCGGCGGCCAGCGCCCAGCAGCAGCAAGCCGCCGCGCGATTAAAGCTGGCCGAAACTCGGGTTAACCGCGCCCGAAATTTACGTCGGCAAGCGGCGATCGCCCAAGACGAGCTAGATCAGCACGAGGCCGAACTTCAACAGGCTCAGGCGGACGTCGCCGCGGCCGAGGCCGCAATGGGCTTGGCGATCGCCGGGGTGGATACGGCCAAATCGGCGATCGAGTTGGCCAAAGCGGGGGTCGAAACCGCCGAGCTGAACTTGAACTATACGCGGATCTACGCGCCAATCTCGGGCCGCATCAGCCGCGAGTATGCGACGGAAGGAAACTTGATTAGCGGCGGTACGGCGACCTCGACGATGCTGACGACGATCGCTTCGACCGAACCGATTTACTGCTCGTTCGACGTGAACGAGCATCAGGCGCTGAAATACATCCGTTTGGCCCAAGAGGGCAAACGCAAGAGCTCGCGCGTGGCGAAGAATCCGATCTATTTGGGGCTAGTCGACGAAGACGGTTTTCCTCATCAGGGGCACATGGAATTCGTCGACAACCAATTTGACGTCAATACGGCGAGCATGCGGGTCCGTTGCATCTTCCGCAACGATACGAACGAGCTAGTGCCTGGGATGTTCGCTCGGATTCGTTTGCCGGGCAGCGCCGCGTACGAGGCGGTGTTGATTCCTGATTCGGCGATCGGCACCGATCAAGCTTCGCAGTATGCATATATCGTGGTCGACGGAAAGATCGAACGCCGCACGTTGGTCGTGGGCCCCATCGTCGACGGTTTGCGCGTTGTTCGCGAAGGTTTGACCGGCGATGAATCGCTGGTGATCGAAGGCTTGTTGGCGTCGCGCCCCGGGATTGAAGTGCAAGAGCAAACGGGCGAAATCGTACCGGTTGAAGACGGCTTGCCCGATTCCTACGAACCGCTGCCGCCGGATAAGTGGATCTCGTCCGATCTCACATCGATCTCGATCTATGACGAGACCGCCAAGGCGGGAAATGAAACGACCGGCGCAGGCGGCGAGAAGCGGGAGTCGGTTCAATGAAGTTTCCCCATTTTTTTATCGAACGGCCGATCTTCGCCGCGGTGCTTTCGTTCTTGATCGTGTTGGTGGGCGGCATCACTTATTTGACGCTACCGGTCTCTCAATACCCCAGCGTCGCGCCGCCGACCATCTTGGTTCGGGCCAGTTATCCTGGGGCGACCCCGCAGGTGATCGCCGATACGGTCGCCACGCCGATTGAGCAAGAGATGAACGGCGTCGACGACATGCTCTACATGGAGTCTTCGTCTAGCGCGGACGGCACGATGTTATTGACCGTTACGTTCAAGCTGGGAACCGACTTGGACGACGCACAAGTGCTTGTGCAAAACCGGGTGGCGGTCGCCGAACCTCGCTTGCCGGATGCGGTGCGTCAAATCGGCGTGACGACGACCAAGCAAATTCCTGACATGTTGCTGGTCGTGCATCTCACTTCGCCGGATAACAGCCGCGATCAGCTTTACATCAGTAATTTCGCCTTTTTGCGCGTCCGCGACGCCATGATGCGGCTAGACGGGGTCGGCGACATTCGTATCGCCGGCGGCAACGAGTACGCGATGCGCGTCTGGTTGGATATCGAGCGCATGACGTATCTTGATCTGACCCCAGGCGACGTCGTCGACGCGATTCGCGGGCAGAACGTGCAGGTGGCGGCCGGCGTGGTCGGACAACCGCCGACCGATTCGACCGGCGCGTTTCAATTGAACGTGACGACGCAAGGAAGATTGCGCGACACCGAAGAGTTTGAACAAATCATCGTTAAACGGGGCGAAGACGGTCGCATTACGCGGTTGAGCGATATCGCCCGGGTCGAACTTGGCGCCCAAGATTATTCGCGCATCAGTTATCTCGACGGAAAGCCTGCGATCGCCGTGCTCGCCTATCAACGGCCAGGCACCAACGCCGTCGATACGGCGAACGAAATCAAACGCACGATGGAAGAATTGTCGAAGGATTTTCCGGAGGGGATCAGTTACGAGATCGCCTACAATCCGACGCGTTTCGTCGAAGAGTCGATCGCCGAAGTGTTCGAGACGCTGGTCATTACGACGGTGCTTGTGGTGCTGACGGTTTTTTTATTCTTGCATGGTTGGCGACCGACGATCATTCCGGTGATCGCGATTCCGATTTCGTTAATCGGCACGTTCGCCGCGATGCAATCTTTGGGCGTGACGCTGAACACGTTATCTCTGTTCGGCTTGGTGCTGGCGATCGGCATCGTCGTCGATGATGCGATCGTGGTGGTCGAAAACGTCGAGCGGCTAATCGGCGAAGGGATGGCCCCGCGCGAAGCGACGCACAAAGCGATGGACGAAGTCGGTTCGGCGCTGATCGCCACCACGCTCGTATTGATCGCCGTGTTCGTGCCGACCGTTTTCGTGCCCAGCATTAGCGGTAAGTTTTATCAGCAATTTGCGTTAACGATCGCCATTTCGACGGCTTTCTCAACCTTTGTTTCGCTAACGCTTAGCCCGGCGTTATGCGCTTTGTTGCTGCGTCCGAAAGGGGAAGAGAAGCGGGGAATCAGCAAGGTTGGCGATTGGCTGTTCGGATGGTTTTTTCGCTGGTTCAATCGCACTTTCGACGTCACGAGCGAACTGTACGGCCGCTTGATCGGAAAGACGCTGCGACTCTCGGCGTTCGTGCTGTTGGGTTACGTCGGCTTGCTGGTCGGCACGTGGTACAGCTTCGGGCTCGTCTCGACGGGGTTTATTCCGCCTCAAGATCAAGGCTACGTGATTATTAGCGTTCGCCTGCCCGACGGCGCCTCGCTGGCGCGTACTGACCGCGTTACGCGTAAAGTGGCGGAGATCGGCGGCAAGATCGACGGCGTCGCCCACTCGGTCGGCATCGCCGGGCTCTCAGGCTCGACCTTTACGATCAGTCCTAGCGCCGCCGTCGCCTTTTTGCCGCTGGAAGACTCGAAAGAGCGAAACGCCCGAGGCCGCGATATCCACGCGATTATCGCCGACCTGCGCAAAGAGATGAGCACGATCAACGAGGCGCAGATTTTCGTGATTCAACCCCCGCCGGTTCGCGGCATCGGCCGCGGCGGCGGTTACAAAATGTACGTGCAAGACCAAGGCGGAGCAGGGCTCGACGCCTTAGACCAAGTGACGCAGAAAATGACGGCCGTGGCGAATCAGCAGCCGGGGCTCGTTCAAGTTTTCTCCAACTATCGACTTAGCGTTCCGCAAATTTACGCCGACGTTGATCGAACCAAAGCCGAGATGCTAGAGATTCCGGTGGGCAACGTGTTCGAAGCGTTGCAGGTCTATCTCGGTTCGTTGTATGTGAACGACTTCAACTTTCTAGGGCGTACCTATCGGGTTACGGCTCAAGCCGAACCGGAATTTCGGGATGAACCAAGCGATATTCTGCACTTGCGAACGCGCAGCATTCGCGGCGCAAGCGTTTCGTTGGGGTCTGTGGTGCAGCTGAAAAGGACGACGGGACCTGACCGTTTGGTCCGTTTCAATTTGTACCCCGCCGCGGATTTAAACGGCGATACGGTGCCCGGTTACAGCACGGGCCAATCGTTGGCGACGATGGAGAAAATCGCCGACGAAAACCTTCCGCCTGGGTTTAGCTACGCCTGGACCGACATCGCCTATCAGGAACGCCAAGCCGGCAACACGATCATCTTTCTCTTTCCGCTGGCGGTGCTTTTCGTCTTTTTGACGTTGGCGGCGCAGTACGAAAGCTGGGTGTTGCCGCTCGCGATTATTTTGATCGTGCCGTTATGTTTGTTGTTTGCGATTCTCGGCATTTGGTTTCGCGGGATGGATAACAACATTTTGACGCAAATTGGTTTC
>JBITAD010000600.1:0-6288 GCA_044439945.1 Blastopirellula sp. JB062 | reverse complement strand
CGTTGCCGACGATATGTCGGCTAGGATCGCGTAACGAGGCCTGGGTCTTGGTCACTTCGCTCTTGCAGCAGACGCGTGTATCGATCATCAGCAAGTTGACCAAATCGCCAAACTGAAACGAACGATAAATCGGTTCGCTAGGTAGAACGCGCGACGGAATCCATTCGTGCCAGGCTTTTAGCGACGCGTCAAATCGGCTGCGCCATTGGGCGTCGTAGATGGGGCGTCCTTGCTGGTCGCTTCGCTTCGGTATCTTGGCGATGTCATGGTCGTCCCAGATGACGATCATCGGGTAGCGCGCATGCAAATCGAGCAGCTTTTCGTCTCCCCGATATTGGGCGTAACGCGTGCGATAATCTTCAAGCGATACGCAGTGACGCGGGGGCGCATGCTGACGCCCCGTCGCTTGAGACGCGGGATAATACGAATCGCCCGGCAACGCGGCGCCATTCTCGTAGATATAGTCTCCCAGATGAATGACAACGTCCAAATCATCTTCTTGGGCCAGCGCGTCGTACGCATGGTAATAGCCGCCCACATATTTGGCGCAATTCGCCACGCCAATGCGCACGCGGTCGGTCGATTTGGGCAAAGTCTGGGTGCGCCCAATGCGCGAAACCTCGCCCCCATGCGAAAAACGATAATAGTAGCGGCCGCCAGGTTCTAAACCGTCGACAATCAGCTTGACGCAATAGTCATTCTCTCGACGACAAATCGCGACTCCTGACTTGACGCTTGAAGTGAAGGCGTTATCCAGCGCAACTTCCCACATCAGCTCAAGCGACTCGACTTCGGCGTCGTGCGGAACCAAGCGAGTCCAGATAACGACGCTTTGCGAATCAGGATCGCCCGAAGCGACTCCATGCGTAAACGTAGCTCCAGCGTCTGCCTGTGCGATCCCTGGCATCAACGGCAAAGCGGCGGTCGAAAGCAGGAAAGTCCTGCGGCGAAGGGGGGGCATAAAATCGTATCCAGTGCCGGTTAAGTGGACGATGCGCGGAACTCGCCGACATATTATTTTAAGGAGCGAACTTGTTTTAGCCCTTCCGGCGGGCGTCGTGCGGCTTGACTGCGTTGTTGCAACAACTTCTTCAATTCCACCGCTTTGAGTTTGTAGTTGGGGTCGTCAATCAGGTTACGCATCTCTTGCGGATCTACGCGATGGTCGTACAGTTCGGCGCCCATCTCTGCGTTTTCGCCCCATTCGCTATAGCGGAAATCAGGCGTACGGATGCTGTAGGCTTCGGTCAGCATCGTCAGGGCGGAGGTGCGCGGCTGAGCGTTCCGATCGGCGAACGTTTCGGTCAGCGACACCCCTTCCAAATAGGCCGGCGGATTAAGCCCGCATAGTTGCGCAAGCGTGGGATAAATGTCAATCATTTCTGCCAACGCCGGGGTGCTTTCGCCCGACGCCGGAATTCCGGGGCCGGCCATAATCAGCGGTACGCGCGCCGCATTTTCATACAGCGTCGTTTTAAGCCAATGGCCATGTTCGCCCAAATGATACCCATGATCGGAAGTAAACAGGACGATCGTGTCGTCTTCGATCCCCAATTCTTTCAACGCATTTAAGATCAAGCCGATTTGTGCGTCGGCGAAACTGACGCTGGCGTAGTACGCCTGTTTGGCTTGTCGCGCGTGCTCGTGCGACATTTCATGATGAACGCGTTTCTTCAAAATCTTCTTCCGCGCGCCGGCCGGAATCGTGTCGAGATAGTCTTCCGGAATTTGCGGAATCTCCATTTGCTTTGGCGGATAGGCGGAAAAGTAGCTTTTCGGCGCGACGTAAGGAGTGTGGGGACGATAGAGTCCGACGGCCAGGAAGAACTTCTCGTCGCGCTCGACATGTCTCCGCATCATTTTCACCGCTTCGCGCGCGGCGATTCCGTCGGTTTGCTCGGCGTCGGCTCCCTCGGCCGCCAGCCAGCTGACGATGCCCCCGTACTCGCCGGGGCGAAGACTGAAAATCAGGTCTTCCTCGTCTTTGTCGCGGCCGCGCGGATTGATCGTATAGTCCCACGATTTGGGATCGTCATAGCCGCCCGTCCCTATTTCGCCCGGAACTCCGTAGTGAAAGATCTTGCCGATTCGGGTCGCAAAATAGCCTTGTTTTCGGAACATCTGGGGCAAAGTCGTCACTTTCGGAAGATGCCCGCGCAAAAAGTCGGGGTTCGACGTCACAAGCGTTTGCTCAGGATAAAGACTCGTCATAAACGAAGCCCGGCTCGGCCCGCATAGCGGATATTGACAATAGGCGCGCTCAAATCGAAATCCTCGCTTCGCCAGGTTGTCGATATTGGGGGTCCGCACTTGCTTGTGCCCGTAACACCCCAAGTCGCAATTCAGATCGTCGCATATCAGAAACAGCACGTTCGGTCCGTCCGGTGAATCGGCCCATAACGTCTGCGGCGAAATCGTTATGAGCGCGACCAGCGCAAAGCAAATCGAACGAGCGGCTCGCAGAGACAAGCGAAATGCATCCATAGGAATCATGAGAGTTCACCAGCGAAAAGAGTGGAGGTCGAGGGCTGAGATCCGCGTTCGATTTCATAGCGCAGATCTCGAGTCAAGAAAAGAACGAGGATCGCCAAAATGGCGGCGGCGGAAGAAATCAACCACATCGCGCTATAGTCGACGAACGAATTGTCGTTGACCGCATTCCAGTCGACGCTGGGGTTGGCCCAGGCCACGCATTGCCCGACGGCGACTAGCCCGGCGACGCGTCCCGCGGCGTAAAAGCAGTTGGTGGTACCAGCCATTTGGCCGATCAGATTGGCGGGGTAATATTCCGACATAAACGCTTTGTGAGTCACTTCCAGCAACATTTCGCCGACGCCCAGGATCAGCGAAGCGATCACCATGCCGAGAATGCCCCCCAAAACGTAACCAAATATGTTGCCGATAATTAAGATGCCGAAAGCGACTTGCAGCACGCGATGTTTCGGGAACCGTTCGGCGACCAAGCCGAGCGGAATGCCGGCGGTCAGGGCTACAAACGGCATCAATCCCCACGAAACGCCGAACTCTTGCTCGCTTAAATGCAGCGTGTTGATGGCGTACAGCGCGATCGAACCAAAGATGGCGCTACGCGCAAAAGAACGCAAAAAATAGGCGAACGCCAAAGGCGGAAGCTGCGGCTGCCGCAAATAATCGCGGACGTAACGAACCGGCGAGAAACGACTGGGGGGAGATCCTTGGCGGCGGCGCTCTCGAATAAAGAGAGCGCTGACCGAAACGAAACCCAACTGGCAAAGCGCCGCCGTCACGTAAAGCGGCAGCCCATAATAATCGTCGCCGGCTCGGATCTGATAGAACTCGACCATCGGAATGCCGACGAACAGCACCAGCAGCAGGCCGACGTATTCGGCCGCTTTGACGACGCCCAAAATCAAAGTTCGCTGGTTCGGCGCGACCAGGTCGGCCACCAGCGGCTGATCGGCGCCGTTGATCACGTCTTGAAAAAATTGCATCGCCACGACGCACGCGATCAACCAGCTTAGCGATTGCACGAAGGGGATGCAGATCAGCGAGACGGCGACGATCGGCGCCGCGATTAAAATAAAAATAGCGCGACGTCCAAACCGAGTCCAAACCCGATCGCTAAGGACGCCGACCGCCGGTTGAGCGACGAAGCCGAACGCCGGATTGATCGCCAAAATCCAAAATATGAGACTTGGGTCTTGCGTAAAGCGGAGGATCGTCAGCGGAAGCAAATTGACGCTGACCGCTTCGGTGACGCTCGCCCCAAAGAAGATGCTGTATAAGATCCAACCTGTCCGAATGGACAGGGGGTCGTTGGTCGCTGGCTGCGGAATAAGGGGTTGGGACATCAGGAGCGAGCTGTTGGGGCGATCACGGGCTGGGCAGGCGTCTTGCACGTCGGCATGTCACGATAAACTACTCGGTACGAGGGTCCGCTGCAAAATTCGCCTTAGGCGAATCCCAAACTCGAAGCATCTTTTGGTCGCGGCCGGCGAGGATGACGCTGCCCGTTGACCGGGCCGCTTTGCTCAGGAGCAGGACGACGAATCGGTCCTTCCAGCAGCGGATCGGCGGTCGAATCCATCCAGGCGGCTAACCTCGCTTGATGTTCCTGAATCTCGATTCGTCGATCCGGACAATCGATCAAGTTGGATCGCTCAAACGGATCGCTCTGCAAATCGTAAAACTCTTCTTTGGGACGCGGTCCCCAAATCGCCTCGTCGTCGGTATTCGATTGCCGCGAAGGAGAGTTGTAGACGTCGCTAGGCAAAACCAAATGAGGGCGATCGGCGAAATTTCGAATGTATTTGAAGCGATCGGTCCGGACGCTGCGAATCGGATCGTAATGTTCGTGAAACGATTTTTCCGTGAAGACGGCCTGACGCGCATGTTCAGATGGGCGTTTTCCTTGCCATGCAGACAACAAGCTCGACCCTTGAATCTGCGGCATCGGGTCGATTCCGGCCGCTTCCAGCAACGTCGGCATCATGTCGACGTTCGAAGACAATTGCGCGGTAGAACTTGCCGCCGCTATTCGCCCTGGCCAACGCGCGATTGCGGCGACGTGCACGCCCGGATCGTAAAGCGTTCCTTTCGCTCGCTGAAACGGCAATCCGTGATCCGCCGTAAACAGCACGATCGTGTTCTCGGCATGACCTGATTCTTCAAGCGCGGCGAGAATCGCGCCGACTCCTGCGTCAACTTGCGCCACCGAAGCTCCTAAGCGGTTCATCTCTTTGCGAGACTCAGGCGTTCGCGGCAAATATTCCGGCAACGGTTCCTGCATGATCGTCGCTTCGCAGTCGCACGCTTCTTTTTCGCTGTGATCGCAAAATGGTCGATGGACCTCCCAAAAACCAACATGCAGATAAAACGGCTGCGAGTCGGTCGGATAGTTTTTCAGCCAATTGGCGGCGCGCGTACTCGCTTCTTTCGCAACGCCTTCGGCCGAATAGTCGAGCGTGCTGACGTCGGTCGAGACCGTATCGAACCCTCTTAACGTCCATTCGTGCAAATGCCAAATTCCGAACAACGTCGTGCGGTAGCCATGATCTTGGAGCGCTTGCGGAAGCAATATTTCCGATTCGTCGAGTTTCCAGCCCCAGTTCGCCAGCCCCAATTGGCCGTTCGCGTGCGGATAGCGACCCGTCATCAACGAAGAGCGACTTTGACTGCAACCGGGCGAACTGACGAAATGCCGGTCAAGTCGAATCCCTTGTCGAGCGAATTCCGTCAGATGAGGCGTTTGCGTCTGAAAATGTCCGTACGGTCCAACGTACGTACCAAGATCGTGAGAGATTAAGACCAGAATATTGGGCGAAGCGGGACGCATATTCTTCATGTTCGCAGTCGACGGTCAAGGGTTCAAAGTCGGCATCTAACTTTCAGCGAAACGTCGAATCGCCAGCTTGGCGACACGCACGATTCATTTTGACTTCCTGGTTCGTTGGGTAGCCGACGGGTCGAGTTGAGGCGCGGGAAGTTGCTGAAGAATCTGAGCGAACCTCTCGCGAGCCGCGACGACCTCCGGCGACTTCGAGTTGGTTACGTTCCGATAGTTCTTGCCGTCACGGTTTTCTCCGCAATCCAAAAATTCGCCGGTCCCTTGCAATAGCCACCGTTTATCGCGAAGCATGCGATTAGGCCCCTGATAACTAAAGAGCCAGTCGCGTCGCTTGCCTGGTCGGTCGAACCAAACCGGAGCCATGCTCACCCCGTCGATCGCGCGATCTTTCGGCAACGCGCCGCCCGATAATTCGACCAGGGTCGGATAAACGTCGACCAGGCTGACCAGTTCCGAACTAACCGCGCCCGGCGCGATGCCCGGCCCGCGAACGATCAGCGGCACGCGCACGCCTTGTTCGACGGTTTGATTCTTGCCGTGGTCGGCAGGGCCGTTATCGCTGGTAAACAGCACGAACGTATTTTCTTGCAAGCCCAACCGGTCGACCGTTTCGGTGATCCTGCCGACCAAGTGGTCGATATACCGAACGCTCGATTCCGGGGTCGGCGGCAGACGGCGTCCTGGATGCTCGAAATCTGGAGCGTCCGGAAACTGCCGGTTGTGCTTATGGATCAACGTCATCGAATAGTAGATCAAAAAAGGTTTTTCTCGATTCTGGCGAATGAAATCGCACACGAAGTCGCAATAGAGATCAGGACCGAAATCATCAGGACCGGCCGGCAGCCGCTTCGCATCTTGGATCACTTCCGGGTCCCAGTAACGATTCGATTTTTTGGGGAGATGCAAGCTGGCGGCAGCTTGGGGATCGGTCGATGCGGCCGAGTCGGGAAGCGGATGCTTCC
>JBITAD010000599.1:0-6301 GCA_044439945.1 Blastopirellula sp. JB062 | reverse complement strand
GCTCTACTTTCTCTTCGTAGACCATGCGGGTCGTCGTGACCGGAACCTTGCGGACCTGTTCTTCTTCGACCCAGCGGCAAACTTTGACCGGCACTTTTTTCTCGATCCGTTCGACGACCGGTTTGCGAACGGTGACCGGAATCTGTTGAACTTGTTCGACCGATTCGTAGCGGGTCGTTTGGTACGGGATCCGCTGCACTTGAATCTCTTCGTCATAGCGGATGCGCTGCACCGGAATTTGCTGCGTCACTTGTTGCGGCAAGTAGGTGGTGACCGGCACTTGCTGGGCGACGACGTTCGGAACGTAGGTCTGTTGCGTTCGATAGGAGCCGGGGCGTTGCTCGGGAACCCAGTGCAAGCCGGGGCGATCGTACATCGCTCGGCCGGTGACCGGATCGATATAGTTCGTACCGCCGGTCCAACGCAGGCGATTGCGAACCGGGCCGGGCTGATAGATCGTTTGATTGACGTATTGGCCCTGGTCGACGTATTGCGTTTGCAGGGTCGTGCTGGGCGTATACTGCACGGTCGTCTGCGTCTGCATGACCGTTTCGGTCACGGGGCGCTGCACGCGAACTTGCTGTTCGTAGTATTGCGTTTCGCAGACGGGACGGAGAACGGTCTGCCGACGCTCGCGCATTTCGGTCTCTTCGACGTAGCGAACTTGGTTGTAGCTTTCGTCGCGAATCTGTTCTTCCCAGACCGGTTTCATCACCTTATAGCGTTCTTCACGTTCGCTCGTTTCGGTGATCGGCTTGGCGACGGTATAGCGTCGCTCGCGCATCTCGGTCTCCCAGACAGGGCGATAGGTCGTGACCTCTTTGGGGGTCTCGACTTTGCGATACTCTAACCGGCGCACCGTGACGGGCTGATCTTCGTAGACCGTCTGTTGGATCACTTTGTACGACGGGCCGCATGGTTGGCAGCTTTGCGCCAACGACGGCGATGCGACAGCAGCCACAAGAGGCGCCGCCAAAAGAAATTTCGACAGCATGTTTTTCATGATTTCGGTTCCTCGACCGGGGGTCATCAAAACGACCAGAGGTTCTCTGGGCAAAGTCCCTCTCGCTTGACGAGCCGCGGCAAGTCCGTCGCCGGGCGGCCTGATAACAGGCAACTCGTTACTATGAGATTGCCAAATTTTCGCGCCAGGATCAAACAGATATTTTTGCGGCTCGCGTCGTCAAAACGCTGGAAAATCATACGTCGTCTGGCTTTACGCGACGACAAATTCTTTCAAGATTTTCATGCTCTCTGCCGAGCGCTTTATCGCTATTTCCGCAGCAATCGTTGCAGCTTGTGATAGCACTGCATCCAACTCAGCCTGATCGGCAATGTTTACCAAAGGCGTCGCGCGTCGAGATTCGGCATCATGACGACGCCGGTTTTGCGCGCTTGCAACGATTGCGAGAGTCGACGCTGGGCAAGCGTCTTGCGAGTGCGAGCGAGTCGAAAATGGGAGCCAAGCCGCCAAGTTGCAAAACGTCAACGTCGTTGCCGCGACGCTACCGCAATAATTCGACCAGCATTGGCGCTAGAATCGTTACTAACCCCAAGGCGATTGGGTAAGCGGCCACGTAAGCGACCACCGGTTCGGCCGCATCGGTGGTCGTTGTGATCGCCGCCAGGCCGGGAGTCGACGTCATGCCGCCGCATATCGCGCCGAGCGATTTCAGCAGTCGCAGTTTCAATACGTACTGCGATAACAGAAAACCGACGCTAAGCGGAACGATGGCGACCGCCGCCGCGCCAAGGCAAAGTCCGACCCCTTGCGATTGCAGCACTTTCAAAAAGTCGCCTCCGGCCGCAACGCCGGCGCTGGCCAAAAAGAGAGTCAGACCGGTCTCCATCAGCAACAAGCGAGCCGGGCGCGGCAAATGGCCGACGAGCGGTCCAAATCGACCGAAATGCCCTAATACAAGGCCGGCCAATAAAGGGCCGCCTGCCAGACCAAGCTGAATGGTTTGACCAGCGATCGAAACCGGCAGCATTCCCAGGGCGACGCCCGCCAGCAAGCCGATCGATAACGAGATAACGTTCGATTGATCAAGCGCGGCAGGGCGATGTCCGGCGAGTTGTTCGACTTGCGGCCAACTCTCCGGTTCGCCGACCGCCGTTAACAGATCGCCATATTCGATCTTGGTCATCGCCGACGGTACGAATTCGATGTCATGGCGGCGGATACGCGTGATCGTTACGCCGTATTTAGATAAGAGACGCAATTCTTTCAAGGTATGTCCTACCACTTCGCTTGCCGTGGCGACGATCAAGCGGCGTTGTCGTTCGGCGTCGAGCAGTAAATGCTCGGCCCCTTCGACCTCGACCCCTAGCAGGTCGATTACGTTCTCTAGCCGACCTTGAGGCCCGACTAACAGCACTTGTTGATCGAGTTGAAATTGAAAGTCATGCGGCGTGGGACGCAATTGTTCGCCGTCGCGGACCCGCGGCGTTTGACAGTTGGTCGCTTCGATCATTGGGATGCTGCTCGGCCGTCGGCCGACGACGGCCGGATTGCGGATTTCGACCAATTTTCGCACGATACGCGAGGCGGCGGCGTTCGGGTCTCCGGCGGCGCTCGACTTGAGATCGCGGCGTAGTAATTTTGGCAACGCCTGGACGAAAGCCACCACGGCGATAATGCCGAACGGATAGCCGATTCCGAAGCCGACCGCGACGTCGGGACTGTTGGGCAAGGCGGTCGTCAGCGCACCCAAGGCAGGCGTGCTAGTCATGGCGCCGGCGAAAACGCCGCTAGCTAACTCCGGCGGCAGTTGAAGGGCTTTGCCGACGCACCATGCGGTTGCGGCGCCGCTGCTGACGATCACCGCGCCCAGCAGCGCCAATGTGCGACCATCTTGTGCGAGCGAGCGAAAGAAGGTCGGCCCGGCGCCCAAGCCGACGCAATAAACGAACGCGGCCAGCCCGATCTCGCCCGTTCCGGCGGGTACCTTCATTTGAAAATGTCCGGCGACAAGCCCGACGAATAACACCCCGGCCGAGCCGAGGGTGAGCCCGGCGAGTGAAATTTGACCGACGAGCAGTCCGATCGAGATCACGCCGGCCAAGATGAGAATCTCGGGCAATTGCATTGCCGCCGGCAGCAGCGATTGGTCTCCGGTCGCCGCCATGGCGACGCAGGGTAGCAACGAGCCGGCAATTAGCGACATGCCGAGAGTTCTGAGTGATCCGCGGCAAAAATTAGGCCGGCGCATGACGACTTCTCTGGGAGGCTTACGGGAGAAACGACGAAATTCGGTACCTACTGTACTGAGCGAAGCGGTCGGTGTCGTTAGGCTTGCGGCTCTTTCCGAGCTGGGCGCCCTTAAGGGGGCGTTGCGGGAAAATAGAATCGCCTAATTTCCCGCTTTTTCTTCAATTGCGGCTTCTGCGTCCGACTATCGGTCGGTGCGGACTGGCGTGTATAATAAGTCGTTCTCTCCACAGAGTTGGAGATCGCTATGCGCCGGCTAGATCTCGCCGGCCGCACCAGAAAGTTTGCCGCTGGCCGTATCGGCCGCTGCGGCAGTTAGTTTCGCACGGATCATCCATGGCCTCGATCGAACAAAAATATATTCGCAACTTCTGCATTATCGCCCACATTGACCATGGCAAAAGCACGCTCGCCGATCGGTTGATGGAAAAAACCGGCACGGTGTCGTCTCGCGAGATGAAAGAACAGTTGCTCGACGGGATGGAATTGGAGCGAGAACGCGGGATCACGATCAAAGCGAAAGCGGTTGCGATGCGTTTTAAATACAAGGGCGACGAGTACGAACTGAATTTGATCGACACGCCGGGCCATGTCGACTTTCAGTACGAGGTATCGCGCTCGCTAAGCTGTTGCGAAGGGGCGGTGCTGTTGGCCGACGCGTTTCAAGGGGTCGAAGCGCAAACGGTCGCCAACGCCTATTTGGCGCTCGACCATGATCTGAAGATTATCCCTTGCTTGAGTAAGATCGATCTGAATCATGCTCGCCCCGACGCCGTGATCGAAGAAATGGAACAGACGTTGGCGATCATGCCCGAAGAAGTTCAAGCGATCAGCGGCAAGACGGGCGCCGGGGTCGAAGAACTGCTGTCGGCGATTATCGATACGGTGCCGCCGCCAACCGGCTCGCGCGACGAGGTGTTGCAAGCGATGGTGTTCGATTCGCACTATGATAAGTTTCGCGGGGCGATCACCTACGTGCGCGTGATGAACGGTCGAGTCAAAAAGGGAGACAAGATTCGCTTCTTACGCGGCGAAACGACGCACGACGTTACCGAAGTGGGACAGTTCGCGCCGCAACCGCGAGCGTGCGACGAGTTGTGCGCCGGGCAGGTCGGTTATTTGATCTGCAACATTAAGTCGCTCGAATTGGTCAATATCGGCGATACGGTCAGTATTCCCGGCCCTGATGCGGCCAAACCGCTGCCCGGCTATCAAGAGCCGAAGAGAATGGTGTTTTGCGGTCTCTATCCGTCGGACGGACAAGATTTCGAGCAATTGCGCGAAGCGCTGAACAAGTTGCGGATCAATGATCCTAGCTTCGTGTTCGAGCCGGAAACGAGCGACGCGCTCGGCTTCGGGTTCCGCTGCGGCTTTCTCGGCCTGTTGCACATGGAAATCGTGCAGCAACGGCTCGAGCAAGAGTCGGACGTCGATCTGGTGCAAACAGCACCGAACGTGACGTACCACATTATCAACAAGAAAGGGGAAAAGCTTGAGATTCACAAGCCTCAAGACGTCCCCGACTCGGGCGAGATCGACCAATTTCTGCAGCCGATCGTACGGGTCAGCTTATTGCAGCCGAGCGAGTTTATCGGGCCGGTGATGCAGCTTTGCACCGAGCGGCGCGGGGTTCAAGTTCGTACCGAATACTTGTCGCCTACGCGTGCGATGTTGGTATACGACCTGCCGCTTGCCGAGGTGATTTACGATTTGCATGATAAATTGAAGAGCGCCACGCGCGGCTACGGCACGATGGACTACGAAGTACGCGACTATGTGCCGGCCGACTTGGTGCGTCTCGATATCTTGGTCAACGGCAAACGGGTCGACGCGCTGTCGATCATTTGCAATCGCGCCGACGCCGACCGTCGCGGTCGGGCGGTTGTGAAAAAGCTAAGAGGCGAAATTGATCGACATATGTTTGAGGTCGCCATTCAAGCGGCGATCGGTACGCGCGTCATCGCTCGCGAAACGGTCCGCGCACTGAGCAAGAATGTGACGGCCAAATGTTACGGCGGCGACATCTCTCGTAAACGCAAACTGTGGGCGAAGCAGAAAGAAGGCAAAAAACGGATGAAGTCGATCGGCTCGGTCGATATTCCGCAGAAGGCCTTTATGGCCGTGCTAGAGACCGGGGACGATCAGAAGTAGTCCCGCGGTCTTGATCGCCGAGCGATCCCTACGCCGCTTGCGACCGACGCTCGGCCGACGACGGTTCGCTTGACGCGTTCGCTTTGGGGATGAAGAAGTAGTTGCGATGGATGCACGTTGGGCGTCGATAAGGCGCTACGGCGTATTGATCAGCGTCGTACCGTTTGCCCTGGCTCCAAAAGAAGCCGGTATAGCCTAGACCGTCGAGATAGTCGAACAAGCCGCGCTCTTTAATCTCGGGCTGAAACGCTTCGAACAGCAAGATCGGACGTTGCGTGCGTAACGTTTCTTCAGCGCCTTCAAAGACCTGGCGCTCGTGCCCTTCCACATCGCATTTGATGACGCCGATATCGCGAATGCGATGCTCTCGACAATAGTCGTCGAGGCGCGTCAGCTGTCCGAACCCAGGCGGAATCTCTTGCCCTCCGCTTGTATCAACCGAATGTTCGTCGACGCGAGCGCCGGTCGAGCCGGCATGATCGCGACTGATGCGCACCGTTCCGTTTTGATTCGAGAGCCCTTTCATTACGATCTCGACGTTATCGAGCGAACTGCGCCGTTTAAATTCGTGCAGCGCCTCGTGCAGTTCGGGCTGAAGTTCAAAAGCGATTACATTGCCTTGCGGGCCGACGAATTTGCTCATCCAGTAGGAATAAATGCCGCGGTTAGCGCCGATATCGATCGCGGTACGATTTCGCAAATCAAGGCGCGAGAGTTGCGCGATGTCGGCCGCTTCGGAGCGAAGTCGATATCGCCAGCACCGAACCAGCATATGAAGATGTTCGAATAATGTCATCGGAGACGTTCCCTTGGGTTCCGTATCAAGCGACAGCAAGGCTCTGCAATCGCGCGAAGCCTACGATCTTCTCGGTATTAGGAGCTAAGGGCGAATAGTAGAAAGTAGCGGCTCATGCGCCTAGAGAGACTTTGCCGCCTTGG
>JBITAD010000598.1:0-6337 GCA_044439945.1 Blastopirellula sp. JB062 | reverse complement strand
GACAACACCAGCATGAACCGCATCGCCGAAACGGCCGAAGTCAGCAAACGAACCGTATACAATCACTTTGAGAGCAAAGACGCTCTCTTTTTGGCGATTATTGACGAGTTGATTGAGACGACGGAATCGTTGCCGGACTTCCCTTACGAAGCGAACCGCGATTTGGCCGATCAGCTCGCTACCAACGCTTGGCACGTCATCGAACTGTTTACGTCTGACAGCTTTCGCGGCTTGGTCCGAGTCACCCTGTCTCGTTTTTTGATGTCTCCTCAACTGGCACAGCAAACGATTGGCGATCAAAAACGGTTTCGAGCTCGCTTGGTTCACTGGCTCGAACAAGCGAATCAAGCGGGCCGTCTGAACATTGAAGATGCCGAGTTCGCAGCCGCCCAATTTTGCGGACTGTTGCAAACGTTCACTTTTTGGCCGCAAGTCTTCGGGCTAGAGCCGACCCCGTCGCATGACGAAAAAGAGCGGATCATTTCTTCGGCGGTCGAAATGTTTTTGAAGCAATACGCCTCCTAGGCGAAGCGGTTAGCCAAACGCTACGATAACGACGCCGATGGCCTGCGAACCCGGATTGAAGGATAGATCTATTGTCTGAATCGAACACCTATTTTTTAATGGCTGAATTGCGCCCGACCGCCGAAAGCGAGTTCGATCCGGCCGAGGTCTCAGGCATCTTCACTCACTGCTTCGTGCCGACCGGCGATTTTTACGAAGCGGTCAAACTGTTTGAAGCGGCGATCGCCCAGCGAAAGCTTGAACTGGTCAACATCGAATGGTGTCTTTTGTTCGACAGCTTTGACTGGACGCCGGAAGATCTGGCGGTTCACGCGAAATTGCGCGATCAAGCGACGCGCAGCGGCGACGTCCGCTTCGGCGAGATGGTCACATGGGGCGAAGACGAAGAAGACGACTAACGAACGGACTTCGGTGATCGATGATTGCCGTTTGAGCGAAAAGGATCGACGCACGTCCCGTTCGCTACACCATTCCCCATCGTTTTCGCAGATACCATTCGCCTCCCAATAGACTGACAAGCAGAATCAAATTTAGCCAAGCGTCGCGTGCCGATTCGGGCCAAGTCCATTTCGTTTGCACTTCGATCTCGGTCTCTGGGGGCGACTCCTTCACCATTTCGATCAGTTCCGGCAATTGCTCAGCCGCCCATGCGCGTCCGCCAGCGCTGGCGGTAATCGCCGCCAGGCTCGCCATTTGCGAAGGTTTGGCCGAGGGATCGGCGAGTTCCAGGTCTTGATCGGCGACAAAAAACCGCCCGGTTCCTACGCCTAGCGATTTTCCGTCGCGCAGGGCCGTCACTTCAATACGATAATCGCCAGCCGCGTCGCCGGTTTCGACCGTGCCGATCACTCCCTCTTCGCTAGGCGAAAGGCGCAAGCTCGACTTGGTACCGTCGGGACCGACTAGCGAAGCTTGAAAGGTCGCGTCGGCTAATACGTCGCCTGCGGCGTCACGCGCGCCTGCGTTAAACGTGAACTGCGATTGAGGCGGAAAGCGACGTTGCGGCAGTTCGACGTAGACGTCGCGGCGTTCTAGCTCTTCTTTTTTCGCCAACCACAAAATGCATTGACGCCAAAAACGTTTGTGCAAATCGGCCTTGCCGACCAGCGACCATCGCCAGGTGCCGTCGACGGCGAAGGCCAAGACGCGTCCTAGCCCATATTCGCCGGCTACCAAGATCGGCGCGTTGCTGTCGGTCTCGATCAATACCTGGGCGCGCGGTTTGATTCCTTCAAAATGATTGGCGCCGCGCAGCGGAGGCAGCGTTCGCCATGCGGCGTCGTTTTCGGTTAACACGGCGATCGTCGTCAGATAGTGCGGCTGGGCCGGCCGCAACGAAAGCGGCCCAGACACATGCAAGTCTTCGCGGATCGGCGCGTCGAAATCTTGACCTTCAAAGCGATTGATCGTAACCGGCAGCACGTCCGCCAGCGGCGTGCGTTGATATCGCCCGGCGCCGAAGCTATGAAAACCGCCCTGCATCATCAAGCCTTTGCCCTCTTCGACTTGCTTGGCTAGCAGGCTTAGCGTCGCATCATTGAGAGCGGAAGAATCAAGATCGCCGATAATGAAGACGTCGTACTTGCCCTCTTCGATCTGCTTGGTCAAATCAACCGGCCAGTTCGAACGACGCCGGCGATCGATCCACTGAAAGTCGATCTGCATGTCGGCCGACGAAGCGATCGCGCGCCGCAGAAATTTTTGTTCGAAACGATCGACGACCCGCCCCTCGACGTAGAGCACTTTGAGCCCGCCGGATAGAACGTTCAGATATGCGTCGAGCCGATTGTTTTTGGTGATCAGCTCTCCCTCTTGAGGCTCGATCGCGACCGACAGTTTAAATTGTCCCGGCGTTTGCGGAACATAGCGAAAACTGACGTCAAGCGTTTCTTGATCTTTCGTCGACCGAATTCGCTGCGTATCGACGACCGTCGCATCCCCTTTTTCATTCTCGACGATTAACTGCACCGGCACGTCGCGGTTGGCCAGCCCCTGCACATGAATCGCCGCCTGCACGACCATTTCGTTTTTGACGAAAACCGTAAATTGATCGGCCAACGTCTTCACCGCAACGTCGCGCGCCTGCGAAGGGTCGATCGCTTGTCCGAAGGTAAGCGTATGCAGCGGAACGTCTAGTCGCGCCAAATCGCGAGCCGCGCGCTGCAATTCGACGCGCGGCGTGAAAACGCGCTGCGCACCGTCTGACAACAGGACGACTCCGGCTAGTTTTTTTCCGGCCATTTGCCGCACGACGTCGTCGAGCGACGATCCTATATCCGTAAATCGTCCGGTCGCTTCGTCGGGGAAGGCGATCGTTCCGTTTTCAAATTCCAATCGTTCCGCCTGCGAGTCAAAAGCGTAAACGGCGACCTCGATATTTTGTCCTAGCGAAGCAAGTTCGGCTTGCACGCCGCGCAGCGCCTTTTGCACGGCGTCATAACGGGTTTCGCCTGCCGAAGAGTCGGGGATCGACATGCTTTGACTCGCGTCGAACATCACGACCAAAGTCGCGGTTTGCGGACGCGTAGCGGTGGTCAGCCAAGTGGGCCGCAACATCGTCAGCACGAGCAGCGAGATTGCGCCGAACCGTAGCAGCGCGATCAAACCGCGACGTCGCTCCGTCGTCGAAGCGAACGACGGAGCGATCGCCAACAGCGCAATCAGCACCAGGGCGATGACGACGACCGTCGCCAAGCTATCGAACGTCGGCTGCAGGTACCATCCTGACATGCGCGATCTACGCCTCCTGCCGATAAAAACGTTGCGACAGGGCGAACTCGATCGCCAGCATCAGAGCGACCAACACGATCAACGGCGAGAAGAACTCGCGCCCGACGCGGGCCTTTCCTTGTTCGCGTTCAATCTCGCTTTGCTCTCGCGCGACTTGATATCGGTCGGCGCCGAAAATTTGATTCAATTCTTCCGGGTCAAGCGGACTTAATTGCGTCGCAAACGGCGGCAGATTCACGCTAAACCCAAGCGAAGGTCCGCCTCCAAGGGGACGCAGTCGATACGTACCGATTTGGTCGGTAAAGGGGATGACGATCAGTCCGCGATCTGGAATGACCTCTTGAGGATCGCCGCCTCGCGGAGTGAACAATAGATGCGTGCTTTCGGCTTGTTGCGGCGCGGTGGTCAGCGACGCACGTTCGCCGACGTAATAATTCAGGCGTTCTTCGCCGCTACGGACGAGATAACGAGCGATTTGATTCGACAAGACGAAAAAGGGCCACGAATCAAACCCGGTAAACAACGTATTCCATTGCGGCGACTGGCCGGAAGCGATCGACGAAGTAAAGGTCAGAACTAAGCCGTCGCCGATCCGTCGTTCGATCAACGCAGGCAAGCCGTTGCTATAAGGCAGGACCACATCCGCAGCCGGCGCAAGTTCTGCAAACGACCAATGACGATCCACCGGAAAATTGCGCCACGGAACGCTGTCGCCGATCTCGCGAAACGGCGCCAGCAATTGATGTTGATACTGCTTCGGCTCTAAATACCAGAGACGATCGCCGGCGCGCGACTGCCAAGTGAGTTTGCCGGGAAGCAACTTTTGCGCCTCGTCGCCGTTCATCCGTTCGAGCGATGCCGACGGCCCCAAAAAAATTGCGACTCCCCCGCCCTGGCGAACATAGCTGTCTAAATTGCGCCAAGCGTTGTTCGAATAGGCGCCGGGGTCGATTAAGACGACGCCGAGATAAGCGTCGAGCTTCTGGCGTTCGAGCGATTCCGGCGTAATCACGTCGACCTCAAACGGCGCGCGTCCCGAATCTTGAAATGCGGGAGGCGCGATCGCATTGATTAAATCGCGGCTGGCGCCTGGAATCGACTCGACGACCAGCAGCGGCCAGGGTTGTCGGACCTCGAACGTAAACCAACGTTTGTCGTCCGCCGCTAAGCCGTCGGCGGCCGCCAGATTGACCCAACCATGATGCATGCCGACCTCCAGGTCCGACAGTCGAAACTGAACGGCCTGCGACTGACCGTCGGCCAATTGCAAATTGCGCCGATCGCGACGCGTCGCTTTCGGCAAGATCGTTTTGCCATCTTCGACGATCGGCAAAGCGTCGTTAAGTTGTTCGAGATAAAGCTCTAACGTTTGCGACGTTTCAGGACCGTCTTGCGCCACTTCGACTTGCAATAAGACGTCGCTGTTTTTCGAGACGCTATCGGCCGAAAGCTGCAAGTCGGCGACCGCCGCGTTCCGCACGTCCACCGCACCCACGTCGATCAGGTAGAGCGGATAGTCGGGATGGTCAGCTAATTTTCGCTTCAGATCCGACTGTTGAGCCCCGCGCCATGCCGGCTGGCTAAGATCGGTGAAAACGTAAATTTCTTTACGCTTCTTCTCGCTCGAATCGGCCAGATCGATCGCCTGAGAGACGAGACGATCTAAACTTTCGCCGCCGGGCGAAACCTCAAGTCGTTGAATCGCTTGACGCGCGGCGCCGATATCGGCGGCGAAGAGAGCCGCTCCGGTTTGCCGATCGGCAACCGCCACTTCGCTTTCCGGCGGCAACTGACCAGTTAACCAGGTCGCAATCGCTTGCGCTTTCTCAAGTCGCGTCTGATTCTCGTGCTGATAAAGCAGGCGCGGCGAAGTGTCGAAGACGAATACCGCGGAAACCGGCGCCTCTTGATCGCCCAGCGAACCTGCACCGCCGGCCGACAGCGCAAGCGGGGTCGCAATCGCCACGCCGACGAATAACGCGACGGCCAATAGCGTCATGCCGATCGCCAATCCGCGACTCGCTCCGACGACCCACGCCGCCGCCGCGACGACGCCTGCCGTCGCAGCGCCAAAAGCGAAGAGCCCGACCAAGACCCAACTGCTGACCGACGCCGAGCTGACGCTCGGTCGCGCCAGCGCCAGGGCGAATAGCAAGATTGCGGCGCAGCGCAGCAATAACAACAGCCAATGCTTCAGCTCTAGACGGCGTTGGTTTTGCACGTTCCGAGCGCGCACGAAACGCAAAGCGGGAAACTCAATCCGCTTCGGCTGCTGCCGCATGACTAAATGCAGCAAGATCGGCACGCCGACTAACAGGCCGCCGACCAAAAGGCTGAGGTTGGCCAATTGCACGGCTTAAAACCTCGTTCGGCGGTTGATCAGATATTCGGTTAACGCCTTGTCAAACGGCATGCTCGTGTCAAGTTCGACATAGTCGACGCCTGCCTGCGCCGCATCGCGACGATAACGTTGCCGAAACTCGTCGACTTCCTTGCGATAATCGACCCGATAACTGGCGGCGTCAAGCTTCACCGTTTCTTTAGACTCGGGGTCTTCTAATTCGACCATGCCGTCAAACGGAAAAGTGACCTCCGCTTCATCCAAAATATGAAATAAAATGACGTCATGCTGCCGATGCCGGAGTTGGTACAAGGCTTTAAAAACTTCGTCCGGGTCGGAAAGCAAATCGCTGAAGATCATGACGACGCTACGATGCTTGAGCATCGCGGCCAATTGCGACAAGCTATGCGCGATATCGGTCTCGCCTGTCGGTTGCAAATTGGTCAGCAACGACAAGACGTCTCCCAGATGTTTGCGTTTTGATTTGGGCGGCAAGCTTTGGCGAATCTTCGTATCGAACGTCACCAAGCCGACCGGATCTTGTTGATGCACCATCAAATAGCAGAGCGCCGCCGCCAACGAGATCGCATAGTCGAACTTCGTCATCTCTTGGCGATACGTGTAGCCCATTGATTTCGAGAGATCCATCGCCAGATAGCCGGTGATGTTCGTCTCAGCTTCAAATTTTTTGATGTAGTAGCGATCGGTTTTGGCGAAGACGAGCCAATCGATGTCTTTCGG
>JBITAD010000597.1:0-6348 GCA_044439945.1 Blastopirellula sp. JB062 | reverse complement strand
TCCGATCTTCTTGCTTTTCTTCTTCTCACTTCGCCAAGTTTCGCCCAAGGTCGCGGACGCGGTCAGGCGTCGGCTCCGGCCGAACCGACGATTCAAGATCCGCGCTTACTAAAATTTCAGCGCGAGTTCGTCGATAAGGCGGAAGATTTAGGAGACGAATACGCACGAAAACAAGAGTGGGCGAAAGCGAAATCGGTCTTCGTCGAGATCTTGAAGCTAGCCCCGCAATACCAAGGGGCGCAAGATAAGCTGGAAGCGATCAATCGCAATTTGATCGGCTCGAATCGACGCAAGTTGGTGCTCAACGCCAATCGCGATTGGCACGACACCGGCATCACGGTGCAAAAAGGGGCGTTGTTGCGAATCGCGACCGAGGGGACGTGGACCTTCGTCTTTGAGGGGGACGCCGACGGGATCGAACCGCCGCGCGAACTGCGCGACTTGAAGCTCGGCAGCCTGGTTGGATACGTCGCTGCGGCAGGCGACAAAAAACCGCGTCCCTTTTCGATCGGCAAACAAAAAGATCTGATCGCGCCCGCTTCGGGCCGTTTGTTCTTGAAAATGTTCGACGTCGATAACTCGGATAATCAAGGCACAATCGCCGTCGAAATCGGCGGAGAGTTTGAATAACGTCGATATGAACGCAACCCCTGTCGAAGGCGCGGGCCGGATCTCGACGATCGGTCGTTGGTCGGGCCTGCTGATCGCCTTGCTGTTGATTGCCGGCCCCGCTTTTGGCTGGCAGCTAGACCCGGAAGACCCGCAACTGAACTATATGGCGGCCGTCACCGCGCTGATGGCGTGCTGGTGGCTGACCGAAGCGTTGCCGATCGCGGCGACCGCGCTGGTTCCGCTGGCGTTATTGCCGCTGCTTGGCGTCCAATCGATGAGCGAAGTCTCGGCCAGTTACGGCAGCCGCTTTATCTACCTTTTTTTGGGCGGCTTTTTGATCGCGTTAGCGGTGGAAGAAAGCGGCTTGCACCGTCGCATCGCCCTAAAAATCGTCGATGCGATGGGCGATCAACCGCGCCGGATCGTCTTGGGATTTATGATAGCGACGGCGGCGCTTTCGATGTGGATCTCGAACACGGCGACCGCGCTGCTGATGCTGCCGATCGCGACAAGCATCTTGTCGCGGATTGACGACGGCCAAATGTCGCCGGAGCGTCGCGTTCATTTTGGCGCAGCGCTGATGCTGGGCATCGCCTATGCGGCCAGCATCGGCGGCGTGGCGACGATTATCGGCACGCCGCCGAACGTGGCCTTCGCCAGCTTTTACGCGGCCGAATACCCAGACGGCGAATATGTCAGCTTCCTTCGCTGGATGTTGCTCGCATTGCCGTTTACGCTGGCCTTCTTAGCGCTGGCATGGGGCGTGATGACGTTTTGGATTTTTCCTTGCGGCTCGGAAGCTTCGATCGGCGGCAGAGAGGTCATTCGCGGCGAACTCGACAAGCTCGGTTCGCTGACGACGGCCGAATGGCGCGTCGGTACGATCTTCGCCGTGACCGCCTTGCTTTGGATCTTGCGCGAACCGACCGACGGCTGGGGTTGGGGGCCGAGTCTAAAGCTTGAAATGGCCGACGACGGAACCGCCGCCATCTTGATGGCGCTGATTTGCTTTATCGCGCCCAGCGGCAAACCCGACGGCAGCCGATTGCTTACTTGGAAGTCGACCGTCCGAATTCCTTGGGGCGTGTTGCTGCTATTCGGCGGCGGGGTCGCCCTGGCCGGCGGCTTGCAAGCGACGGGGCTCGATCGCTATTTAGGAGAGCGTCTGGCCGCGATGATGACCGGATTGCCGCCGATCGTAATGGCGGCGGCGACGGCGAACGGCATGATCTGGTTGACCGAGCTGACCTCGAATTTAGCCAGCGTGCAAATGTTAAACCCAATCTTGGCGAGCACTGCCGATCAACTGCAAGTAAGCCCGCTGCTGCTGTTGATTCCTTCGACGTTGGCGGCGAGTTGCGCCTTTATGATGCCGGTCGCGACCCCGCCCAATGCGATCGTTTACAGTTCGGGGCGCGTTTCGATGCGGCAGATGATCAAAGCGGGCATCGTGCTCAATCTGGCGTCGTTGGCGTTGATCGTGCTGGTGATCGCGACGCTCGGTCCGCTCTTGTTTTCGACCTTAAAAATGTAGCAGGCAATTTGTCGCAGCGGCATCCTGCTGGTATCCTAACAGGGGCAAAATTTGTCGAGCCTGTTTCAGTACCTCATTCCAGTTTTGAAACCGGCTCTACGCAGTTCCCTTCCTTCGCTAGAGAGACGATTGATATGGCTCGCGTCATTTACGCTTCGCTTTTCGCCCTGTTGGCGGTAACGGCGGTCTTTATGAATACGCATTCGCTTACTGCCGATGACGCCCAGCCTGAAAAATTGTTGCGTCACGTGGTGATCTTCAAGTTCAAAGAAGGGGTCAAGCCAGCCGACCAAAAGAAGGTCGAAGAAGCGTTCGCCGCACTGCCGAGCAAAATTTCGCAAATCGCCGATTTCGAATGGGGCACCAACAACAGTCCCGAGATGCTCGCCAAAGGGTTCACGCATTGTTTTCTTGTCACCTTCAAAAGCGAAGCGGATCGCGACGCCTATCTGCCTCATCCGGCTCATAAAGAGTTCGTCGAGCTTTTGTTGCCCCACCTGGAAGAAGCGTTCGTCATTGATTACTGGGCGTCGAAGTAGAATGAGCAAAAGACCGCACGGCAGCGTTCAATATGACAATTCGGGTCGAGTCGTCCTGGTGACCGGAGGCGCCGGAGGAATCGGGCTGGCGATTTGCCAGGCCTTCGCCGCATCGGGCGCAACGACTATTGCGGTGGACGTCGCAGAACCGGACCCTAACGAAGAGTTTCCCGCTCAACTGATCGTCGCCGACGTCTCGCGGCATGACGAATGCCGCCGAGTCGTCGAGCAAGTCGCTCAAGAGTGCGGCGGCATTGACGTCTTGGTGAACAACGCCGCAATCCAGCCGCCCGATTCGTATCGCGCCGTCGACCAGTTGTCGCCTGCGGTTTGGGAAAAAATGTTGGCGATTAATCTCTCAGGCTACGCCTACATGGGCATGGAAACCGCCGCGGTGATGCGCCGCCAAAAAAGCGGCGTGATCATCAACATGGCCAGTGCGCAAGCGCATCGGACCGCCCGCGAAGTGCCCGCTTACGGACCGATCAAAGCGGCCAACGTGATGCAAGCCAAGCAGTGGGGAGTGGAACTCGCGCGTGAAGGCGTGCGGGTCGTATCGATTTCGCCGGGCGCCATCGGCACGCCGCTGCTGCGCGCTTCGCTCGCCCAACAAGGGGGCGAAGAGCAATTGGCGAACCGACATCCGCTGGGACGCATCGGCGAACCCGACGAGATCGCCGCCGCCGCATTGTGGCTGGCCAGCGACGGAGCCTCGTTCGTGACGGCCGCTGACCTGGAAGTTGACGGCGGATTGGGCGCATTTGCCGCTTTTGCCGACCCATTTTCCGTTAGCACTATTCCTGGCAAGAGCGACCGCTGAAACCGGCACAACCGGCGCTACGGTCATTCGAACAATCTTAATATTCGGTCATCCGGGCTCTTCCCGATGATCGGGTCATTACGGAATTGATTGTTCTTCTCTCTATGTCACGGATGGCTGGAATGACGATGCTACCCAAGAGTCTTGCTAGCACAGTTATAGCGGGACTCGCACTCTTCGGTCTGATTCGGCGCCCTGCGCCGGCTTTCGCGCAAGACGCTTATTTCAGCAGCTATGGCGCTCAGGAAAACGTCGTACCGCAAGACGACTTCAGCCGACGCCTGTTAGATCTCGAACGACGTATCGAGCGGCTTGACGCGCCAATCAGCGCAACGCCGAACACGCAAAACGTTTCGGAATCCAACGTCGGTCATTTATTAGAACGCATTGAACGCCTCGAAGCGCAAAACGCTTCGATCGCGAAAATGGCGGAAGAGTATGTGCCGCCGGAGAAACCGACCTTTAAGATCGGCGGACGCGTGCACTTTGATACCTGGGGCTTTCCGAGCAATACGCCCGGAATCGGCTACTTCGAAAACCCGACGACCGGCATCGATCCGGAAAACCGCTGGGCGTTCCGGCGCGTTCGGATCGAGATGAGCGGCGACGTTTTCGAGACGATGCTATGGCGCATGCAAATTGACTTCGCCGATCCGAACCAACCGACAATGAAAGACGTTTATCTTGGTTGGGACGAGTTGCCCGGCAATACGACCGTCTTGATCGGCCATCAAAAACGCCCGCTTGGCTTAGACCACTTGAACAGCTCGCGCTACAACATATTTATGGAGCGTCCGCTGGTGGTCGAAGCGTTTAACGAAGACGCTCGCCGCTTGGGCATTTGCGCGTATAGCTATTCTGACGACTTGGTCTATAACTGGCGATACGGCATTTACAATCTTGAGAACGTATCAGGCAGCGGGGCATATATCGGCGACGCGTTTCAAGGGAGCGGCAACGCCCGACTCGCCAGCAGCCCTTGGTACGACGAATCGTCAGGCGGTCGAGGCTATTATCACTGGGCGGTCGCCGGCATGGTCGCCATGCCCGACGGCGACGCATTGGAATCTTCCAGCCACTCGAACGAAGGTCGTTTTCGAACGCGTCCCGAAGCGCGTTCATCCAGCCGTTGGATCGATACCGGCCGGATCAACGGCGCCCAGTGGTACGAAATCTTGGCGTTGGAATCGATGCTGAACGTCGGCGCTTGGAATTTTTGCGGCGAATTTCAAGCTTGTTGGCTGCAACGCGACGCCGCCCAAAGCGACCTCGCATTTCACGGCGGATACCTGCAAGCCGGTTACTTCCTGACGGGCGAACATATGCCGTACAACCGCAAGTGGGGCACGTTGGCTCGCGTGAAACCGTTTGAAAACTTCTTTTTGGTTCCTGACTGCAACGGCAATTTCGGCACAGGCTGGGGCGCCTGGCAAGTGGCGGCTCGCATCTCGTACTTGGATCTGACCGACCAAGACATTGAAGGGGGCTTGGAAACTAACGCGACCCTCGGCTTGAATTGGTATTGGACTTCCCATTCCAAAGTTCAAATGAACGCCATCTACGGCAACATCAGCGAACATCGTCCGGTCGGCGGATTTACCGGCGGCAACTTCTGGATCTTGGGCGCTCGTTTCATGGTCGATTTCTAAGCCGCACCAATCGCCAGATCGAACCCAACGTACCGAATCATCGAAGGATCAATAAACTATGCGACAATCCGCCAACTCACTTTTGCTGTTTGCGATATGCCTGTTGGCCAGCACGGCGCAAGCCGGCGACGCGCTTGTCGGCGGCTGCGGCGCCATGACGGCCCACGGTCGCTGCTGCAGCGAACGTCCCTGCGTCGAGTGCGCCCCTTTCGTCTTAACAAAGTCTTGCGAAGAAGAAACGAAACATTGCTGGACGACCCGTTGCGAACAGATCGAGATTCCGCCGGTTCGCTTCCCATGGGAAAAATCAGACTGCTGCGGTTGCGATCCGCCCCTAAAAAAATGCGGCAAGGTACGGACCGTCAATCGATTGTGGAAGAACGATTACAAGGTTTCGGTTCCTAAATTTGAGTGGATCCGAACTTGCCTGCGCAAGTGCGTCCCCTGCTCTTCGGCGGACGATACGCAAGCCGAATCGGACGAAGCCGGTCCGGCGCCGCAGCCTCCGCAACCGCCGGTCAGCGCCGGGTTGGTTCCGCCGTACGACGTATTGCCCAGCAGTTATCACGCTCCGCAAGACATGCCAGTTCGATAGGCGAGCTTCGTCACGCGTTCTCACTGCTTGCCGCTCGGATCTCTCTCCCCGAGCGGCAGGCTTTATTGATGCACTAGCCGCCCCCCTTTCTAAAAGGGGGGGCGGTGTCGCGATCCGTCGTCGTCGACGAAAGCAACTGCCTGCGACCAACCAAGCAGGTCGCGGAAATCTGGAAATTAAAACCGAAATGAGGTTTTGAAACCGGCTCTAGGCAATCGATGCGGACGTCTCACTTTAGGACGTCCGCTTTTTCGTTTGCAAGGGAGCGAAGCAGGATCAATTCGTTGATAAGTTCGCCCAACGCTTCACTCCGACAAATCACTCCGACAAACCTGGGGGGATTTCCGGCTTTGACGTGATCAAGAATATTCGGTTAAACCCAATTCCGATATCTCCTTTGGAAATGGAGACTTACGAACGATGCCGCGTTACCGAGAAAGTCGAAAAGAGACTTGACTTGACCGGTCGGTTGCACGTAAATTTTCAATACTTGACCTGCGGAGTTCTCATTTGAGTTCTCGCCTGTTTTACACGCGAATTCACCAATACCCGAAAGGAGCGCGCGATGAGACGAGTTAATCGTATCTCTCGATTGCCGT
>JBITAD010000596.1:4844-6370 GCA_044439945.1 Blastopirellula sp. JB062 | reverse complement strand
GTTGCCGACCGGCTGTCTAGGTCCCACGTCTCAGTAGACGCACTTGATCTCGCTATGGTTCGCAAGCGGGGGCCATTCAATCGACAACTGCGGAAAAGTCATGACAATCAGACGCCTAAACTGGCCGAATAGGCTTTGACCTGGGCGGGACGGCCTAGGTCATCGGTGACCTCATCCCAGGCTTGGGCCGCTTTTTCTAAGATCGCCTTGGGATCGGAGCCTTCGACCAAGATTTCGCCGATCGCTTTCTCTAAAACGCCCCAATACCGGGAAGCGCCTGGCAAGTTCAGGCCAAACGCTTCGCTCGAACTTAACTCCGTCGCCAAAGCCTCGGCGTAGGCGGACGAGGCCTCGGAAGAAAGTCGAGAATCGACCCATTGCGCCACGCCGAACAGATTCGTGTTGCGATAAACCGAGGTCGCTTCGCTCGCCGGCGAAACCTGGGGCGCCGAATCAGAAGCGGAAAGCAAGATGAGCCCCAACGCGGCGTCTCTCGTATTCTTACTGCCGGTTGCGACCGAGCCGATCCGTCCGCTGACGGTTAGCAAGGGAACCACGGCCGGGCGATCGTTGCGTCGCCGCTCCCACGCTTCGGTCAGTTGATTCCAATATTCGATCGCGCCGGGCAACGGGGCGAAGCTAGGCGAAAAATCGACTTTCGCCGTATTCTCTTCCGCCGGGTGCGGCAACCACCCGATCGCCATGGGCGCCTTGCCGGCCAAAAATTGCACGCCCGCTTCGGCAGGCGAAAGCGATTGCAATTTCGTCGGGATCGCATCGGCCGCACGACGCAGGTCTTCGGCCGCTTTGACGAACGATTGCTGTCCGATCAGCGCGTCGCCTGAAGCGAGCCCAAACAAGACGGCGTAATTGCTGGGGTTTTTCGCGTAACTAGCCGCACGAGCGAGAAACCATTTCGAGCGCCATGGCTCCGCCAAAGGCTCCAAGGTCGGAGCGGCGAACGGGGCCTCGTCGCCAGCGCAAAACTGGCTGGCGGCAATTCGATCTACGCAAACTTGATATTCGCGCCAAGTTTGCGGCGGCGTCAGTTCCAGTTCCGCAAAGACCTCTGGACGATACATCAGCACGAAGGTCGAGGATCCGAACGGAACGGCGTAGGTTTCGCCGCCCCACTGCAATTCGGTTTGGCGCAACGCCGGAAAGACGTCTTCGACCGCTAGGGCTTCGTTCTCTAGCAAGCTCGGCGGCAATTCTTCGATCCACTGGCGGCGAATCAACTCGCCTAACAGTTCCGGCGGATAGATGATCGCATCGGCGTCAATTTCGGTTCGGTCCATCAATTGGGCGGAGGTCGCTTGCGTCATTTCAAGCGGGCGTTCTTCTCGCGCCTTCCACTCGCGATCGATTGCGTCCGCCATCGGAGCGTCGTCGATCACCAACAGACGGAACGG
This sequence comes from Blastopirellula sp. JB062, assembly GCA_044439945.1. Taxonomy (GTDB): domain Bacteria; phylum Planctomycetota; class Planctomycetia; order Pirellulales; family Pirellulaceae; genus Blastopirellula. The sequence goes on along the minus strand of JBITAD010000596.1, from coordinate 4,958 downwards.
TCCGGTCGCTTGCCGCCCTCACCGCCCGGCGTGTAGCTGTCGTTATGGCGCAACCGCTTATCCGAGGTGTAGCGGTTGACCATGGAGTCCATGTTGCCGGCGGTAACGCCGAAG
>JBITAD010000596.1:0-4834 GCA_044439945.1 Blastopirellula sp. JB062 | reverse complement strand
GCCGGCGGTTCTGGCGCCGGACAACCCAGCGAGGCGACAAGCAGGATCAAGAGCAAGCTGAAACGAGAAATGCGACTCATAGGGCGTCATACTGGTCCGAGAAAAGCGGAACGGGGCCAATCTGCATCGTAGTCGGCAAGTTCCCTACGGGTCAAAGGGTTGCGGCCGTCAAAGCGGAACCGTGCCGAAATATTTCGGCGAACTTCACAGAAAAGAAAACTTGCCGGCGCCGTTGGTGGCAAGCCGAAAATGGGCCACAATAGACGATCATTCGTCGTTGCGGCTTTTCTTCGTCCCCCTCCTCATGCAAGGAATTCTCGTGAGCATCTATCTGGGAATTGATATCGGCACTTCCGGCACCAAGACGATTGCAATACGCGAAGGGGGCGAAATCTTAGCGGAATCGACCGCCACTTATCCGCTGCACCATCCTAAACCGATGTGGAGCGAGCAAAACCCGGACGATTGGTGGAACGCCGTCGTCAAAACCGTGCGCCGCGTCGTCAAAGAAGCGAAAGCACGATCTGGCGAAGTGAAAGCGATCGGGCTTTCGGGGCAGATGCACGGTTCGGTCTTTCTCGACAAAAACGATCAGGTCATACGCCCCGCCCTGCTCTGGAACGACCAACGCACCGAACAAGAATGCGCCGAGATCGAACAACTGGCCGGAGGCCGAGCGAAATTAATCAAAATGGTCGCCAATCCGGCGCTAACCGGTTTTACCGCTCCTAAAATATTGTGGCTGCGAAATCACGAACCGCGCAACTTCGCTCGACTGGCCAAGGTTCTGTTGCCGAAAGATGAGATTCGGCGGCGGCTCACCGGCGAATACGCCACGGAAGTGAGCGACGCCAGCGGCATGCTGCTGCTAGACGTTGCGAAACGTGCATGGTCGAAACCGCTGCTCTCGAAATTGGAGCTTGACCAATCGTTGCTCGGCGAAGTTTACGAATCGGAAGAAGTAACCGGGCAGTTGACGCCGGAAGCGGCCAAGTCGCTCGGCCTGACTACCGACTGCGTCGTCGTCGGCGGCGCCGGCGACTGCGCCGCCAATGCGGTCGGCAACGGCATCGTTAAACAGGGGGTCTTAGCCAGTTCGCTCGGAACCTCGGGGGTTATGTTCGTCCACAGCGACGACGTGGCGATCGATCCCGCCGGACGCTTGCATACCTTCTGCCATGCGGTTCGCGGCAAATGGCACATGATGGGAGTCACCCTTTGTGCGGCCGGCACCTTGGAATGGTTCGTGCAACGGCTCTGCGCCGATCTTCGTTCAGGGCGAGGCAAAAAAGACCCCTACTCCGTTTTGACGGCCGAAGCGATCGATACGCCGCCCGGCAGCGAAGGGTTGTTCACGCTTCCCTATCTTGCCGGCGAAAGAACGCCGCATGCCGATCCGCACGCGCGCGGTTGCTTTATCGGTTTGACGCTTCGCCATACGCGCGGCCATTTGACCCGCTCCATTATGGAAGGGGTCGCCTATTCGCTACGCGACAGTCTCGAAATCATCGCGGAACTCGGCGTCCCCGTCCGACAAATACGGGCCGGCGGCGGCGGCGCGAAAAGTTCGCTCTGGCGTCAAATTCAGGCCGACGTATTCGGCAAAAAAGTGGTGACGATCAACGCCGAACAAGGGCCGGCTTATGGGGTCGCCTTGCTTGCGGCCACCGGCGCCGGCGCGTACAAAAACATCCAAGAAGCCTGTGCCGCGACGATTCAGGTCGTTCACGAAACCCCGGTCGATCGGAAAGCGGCGAAGATATACAACGAAGCGTTTCCGGTCTATCAAGACCTCTATCAATCGCTGAAAAACGATTTTCAGCGTATTTCGGCGCTGAGTCGCTAGACTCGCCCCAGCGAAGGAGAGCCCAATGACGCCTCGGTTTTATCGCGAAGCGGAAGTCGCCCAACTGTTAGACATGTCGACCGCCGTCGAAACGGTCGACGAATGTTTAAAACAATTGTCAATCGGCGGCGCCGAAAACGTGCCGCGCAGACGATCTCGAACCGCTGGCTTCGTGCTTCACTCGATGAGCGCCACCGCCGGATATCTGAACGTCTCCGGTTGGAAGCAATACGTCACGACCAAGGCGGGGCATCGCTTTCATGTCGGTTTATACGATTGCGAAAGCGGTCGCATGAAGGCGCTAATCGAAGCCGACCGCCTAGGGCAACTGCGAACCGGCGCCGCGACGGGGGTCGCAGCGCGCTATCTGGCCGCCGGCACAATTACGCAACTTGGCTTGTTCGGCACCGGCTGGCAAGCCGAAGCTCAATTGGCGGCCGTTAACGAGGTGCATCCGCTGACGCGCGCGTTCGTCTATTCGCGCGACGAAGAGCGACGCCAATCGTTCGCCGCTCGCATGAGCGAAGAATTAAATCTAGAGATCCTACCGGTGCATGATCCGCGCGAAGCGGTCGAAGATCTGCCGCTTGTGATTACGGCGACCGCCAGCAAGACGCCTGTTTTTGACGGCTCGCTACTGGCCGAAGGGGCGCTGGTTTGCGCAATCGGCAGCAACTGGCTGCAAAAAGCGGAACTCGACGTCGCAGCGGTTCGCTTGGCCGACAATATCGTTTGCGACTCGATCGAAGCCTGCAAGCTTGAAGCGGGCGATTTTGTCGCCGCGCAGGAAAGCGGCGATTTCGACTGGGACAAGCCGGTCGAACTCGGCGACGTTCTAGCCAATACTGCCGTCGGCAGAAATAACAAAGATAGCGTGGTGATCTTTAAATCGGTCGGCCTGGCGATCGAAGACGTCGCCCTGGCCGAACGATTTTATCAACGTGCCGTCGCCAATCCCGGCTTAGGCGTTTCGTTACCGCTGTGACGGAGCTTGCGGATCGTCCGACAACTCCAGCGCCGGAGGCTCCGGCGCTTTGCCTAGCGCCGAAACGGCGACTTCCGAGACAAGATGTGCGTCCCAGGCGTCGCAACGGACCTCGACCCGATAAACCTGTCGACCGAAATCATTGACCGTCGCCAATACCTGCAAATCGACATGCTCGCGCGAAGGGATGCGAATCGAACGAAACTCCGCCTGACCGACGGCGACTTTTCCTTCCGCTCCTTCAATTTTGACCGGTTCTAACCCTTCCGAGAAAAAGACGATAGCCGAAACTTCCGGCGCCGGCTTGTCGCTTAAATTGATAATCCGCAAACCAAAGTTAGCGCCTCCGCCGACTGCGATCGGCTTGGGGGGCGAAAAAACTTCGACCCGCAGCGCGTCAATCGGATCGAGCGTCGTTTGATCGGTTTCCGGCAGCATTGATTCGGCCGCTGGCGCTTCGGCCGAGACGACCTTCGCTTCGCCTGTCGGCTGCGCGGCAAGGTTGTCAGCCTGGGCTTGCGCGACGCCGGCGACGACCAACTTGGTTTCGGCGCCGAGCCATGGCGCAATTTGCCGCCAAGGCCCTTCTTCCGTTTCGTCTTTCTCATCGATCAGCGCTTCGCCGTGAAGCATGAGCGAAATTTGCTCCGGCGTGTCGGCGCGCTGAACCGCAGTCGTTCCATTTTTTAACGCTGGCGGAAGATGCTTGCACGCAAATCGTCGCGCAAAACCATGACCGACCCATAAGGTCAGTTCGTTTCGATCGGCATGCAACTGAAGTTCGAGAGGCCCCTCGATCACTTTTAACACGTCGCCCGACTCGGGACTTTCGTCACTGGTCAGGCCGTTGATTGCTCGTAAAAAGGGAACGGGAATCTGACGTTCTTCCGCAATTTTCTCGAGCGTCATGCCCGGCTTGATCGTCAAAGCTGGCAGCGCCAGATGCTTGTTAGGCGCAAATACGATCTTCGCAGCTAACGGTTCTAACAACGCGGCCGTTTTCGACCGTTCTTCCGCACTCAGATCGTCGCGACGGATCAAAGTCGAGAGAAGTCGATAGGCCCGCAGCGAACTGCCCGCGGCGAGCGATTGCTCGGCCTCGGCGAACATTTCGCCTGGCGTCAGCTCTTCCAGCCCGGCGTTTGCCGACGGTTGGACCTGCGGAGGAGCTTCGAAAGCGGTTTCTTCAGCTTCGGGTTCCGCAGGCGTGGGCAAGGGAGTTTCAGCGACGTTGGTTGATAAAACGACGGTCGGCGCCAAGGGAGGCGCATCGTTTGCCGCCGGCGCCATTGGGGCTGGCTCAAATAAGGGGGCCTCTTCTCGCGCCCCCCTCTGCTGCATGTCCGCCGTATCGCTGTAATGCTTTAAATAAATGACATAACCCGAATAACCGACGCAAACGCACAGCCCAAGAATAAAAATACTTCGAATCACAGACACGGCGGCCCACTCCAATTTGTGTGGCGTACTTCCAATGCTGTCGCTTCGATTACCAAATCAGCGTATCTGGTTCCAGATCAATTCGTTAGAAACAATACCTTTGGCGTATTTCCCGATTCGCAGTAAAATGAAGAAACACGTCGCCCACCGCACGAGCCCCCTCCTCTTAACTATTGCCAGATCATGACTTCCGTCTCTACGCCTGCCGAAATGCCGACCGATTCCGCAGCCCGAGAAGACAATTCTTCGTTCCGGAGAAAGCGGTCGTACGGCGAATGGTTTCGTGATAGCAGTTCGTTTTTGGCCTCGCTGATTTTCCACATGGGCGCCGTCATTCTGCTTGCGCTGCTCACGATCGAGCCGATGGCGGACCAATCCAAAAAAGCGATTGTTTTAGAGGACATCGTCGAAGAACCGCTCGAACGTCCCCTAGAAGAGGAGCTCGACCAACTTGATCTCGTGGCGACCGAGATGTCGATTACCCAAATGACCAATGCGGTCTCCGGCTTGTCGGGTGCGGCGGCCGCCTCTTTGTCGGCGCCGCAGTTCGAGACCGAACTGTT
>JBITAD010000595.1:0-6377 GCA_044439945.1 Blastopirellula sp. JB062 | reverse complement strand
CATGTACTACAACTACTACGCCACTCAGGTGCTGCGGCACTATGGCGGCGAGAAGTGGGAAGCTTGGAACGTCAAGCAACGCGACTTTTTGATCAAAAGTCAGGTCAAAGAGGGACAGCCGGAAGCAGGCAGCTGGCATTTTAGCGGTTCTCATACCGATAAGGGGGGGCGTTTGTACAACACTTCTTTGTCGTTGCTGACGCTAGAGGTCTATTACCGCCACCTGCCGATCTACAAAAACACTGCATCGGAAGATGAGTTTCCGCTGTAATGGCGGGAAGCGGAGTCTGCGTAACCGAAGAGTCGCTTCCGGTGGGGGCGGCTCTTCTTTTTTTTGCACCGATTGTTTTGGCTTGTGCATGTTCGCCGTCGTCGCCGCTTGCCTCTGGCGTCTTGTTCTCTGCCCGCTTGTCGGCTGCGATTTGTGATTTTCGGCGATTGTCTTCGTCGGTCCGCGTCGATTGGTCGTGGAGGCGATGCGAGGGCCTTCGCCTGATTGCATTTGAGAGAGGGGGATTTGCCAGACGCTTCTCGTTTCGATCAAGCTATAGTTGACGGTGATGTAACATTCGCGCGCCGATTATGCGGGGCGCGCACTTTGTATCGATCGTAGCGATTCATGCGTACTCTTTCGGCTTCGAGCGCGGTTAGCGAGTCTTCAGCCCCTGCGCGGGGCGGCGGCGAACATGCGCTTGCGCTCTGGCTGTCTCGGCGATTTCGAGGGTCGGCAGGCTGGATGTTCAGCTTGCTGTTTCATCTGTTGCTCGTCCTTGCGCTCGGCTTGTGGGTCGTGCGCGATGGGCGACAAGAAGGGCCGCCAGGTATCCTTGTGAGCGAAGCTGATCCGCCGGTTCCTTTGACCGAGATTCCGAAGTGGCAGCCGCAAGTCGCGGACGTGCAGGGAGATGTGATTACCGACTCATCGTATGCAATTGAAGAACTCGCGCAGCAATTGGCGCAGTCGGCGCCTTCGGAAGCTGAGTCGCGCGAGATTCCTTCGCCTGCTTTTCAGTTCTCCGATTCGGCGACGATGACTTACGTTCCGCCTGCCGGAGCGGGCGGATTCGCCGGGCGAGATCCCTCGATGCAGCCGGGGCTGTTGGAAAGGCGCGGCGGGTCGCAAGCGACGCAAGACGCCGTCGAACGCGCGTTGGCCTGGATCGCCGCACAGCAAAACGAAGATGGTCATTGGGATTTTGATCATCGCAACGGTCCGCAAGGCGCGCGCGCCACCGATTACGGTTCGGCGCATGCGATCACCGGCGCTACTGGGTTAGCGTTGTTGCCATTTCTAGGCAAGGGATATACGCATCTGCGCGAGAGCCCTTATCAAGAGACGGTAACGAAAGGGCTTTATTATCTGCGTACCCATATGGTCGTTAGCAAGCATGGAGGAGATCTGACCGGCGGCAGTCAATTTGGAATGTATTGCCATGGCCTGGCGGCGATTGCGCTTTGCGAAGCGTATGCGATGACCGAAGACCCCGAGTTGCGGCAAGACGCTCAGGAAGCGGTCAAATTTATCGAGTTCGCTCAGCATTCGGCCGGGGGATGGCGTTATCAGCCGGGCGAGCCTGGCGATACTTCGGTGTTCGGCTGGCAGTTGATGGCGCTAAAGAGCGCCCTGTTGGGCGGCTTACAGGTGTCGTCCCCTCGGGTCGGATTGGCTGAGCATTTTTTAGATACCGTGCAGGGAGACGCCGGCGCGGCTTACGGTTATCAGCGGCCAGGCAAGCAGCCGACGACGACGGCGATCGGGTTGTTGTCGCGAATGTATCTGGGCTGGCGTCGCGATGATCCGCGACTGGTTCGCGGAGCGAAGTTCTTGTCGGCCGAGGGGCCTTCGCTGCGCGACATGTATTTCAACTACTACGCAACTAACGTCATCGCGCATCAGGGAGGCCCGGCATGGACGAAATGGAATGACAAGTTGAGCGATTACCTGGTGAAATCGCAGTCGAGAAAATTATATGAGGCGGGAAGCTGGCGCTTTGACGACCCTTATATTGAAGAAGGGGGAAGGTTGTATACGACATGCTTGGCGGCGATGATTCTTGAAGTCTATTATCGCCACATGCCCCTTTATTCCGACCAGTCCGTTGACTTCGTTTTTTGATCTTAGCCCGTTCGTGCTGCCTGTGATCGACTTGAAGGAGGGGGAGGTCGTTCGCGGCGTCGGCGGCTTGCGCTATCGATATCGGGCGATCGAGAGCGCTTTGTGCGCGTCCTCCGATCCGTGTGCGATCGCCGCCGCTCTGGTCAAAGCTTATGCGTTTGCAGACGTCTACGTCGCTGATTTAGATGCGATTCTTGAATCGCGACCATCCTGCGAAGATTGGCGCAAGATTGCCGCCGCAGGAATGCGGCTTCATCTCGACGCCGGCCTGGCGACCCTCGATGATTGCAATCGGGCGATCGACCAATTGGGAATTGAGAGTCTCGCCTCGTTGATCATTGGGCTAGAGACGCTGAAGCGTTGGGAGGACTTAGATCGCATCTCGGCGCATTGGGGCGATCTCGTCACGTTTAGTCTTGATCTGCGGCATGGACGTCCTTTGCGCGTCGTCGGCGCGGCTGTTGATGCAAGCGAGATCGCTCTGCGTGCGTTTGACGCTGGCGTGCGGCGCATGGTCTTGTTAGATCTAGCCCAGGTGGGGCGGCGGCAAGGAACTGGAACCGAAGGGTTGTGTCGCGAGTTGTCGCGACGATTGCCCGGCGTCGAGTGGATCACGGGCGGCGGAATGCAATCTCAGGCGGATGTCGCCAAGCAGCTGGCTATCGGCGTGAGTCGGGTGCTCGTGAGTACTGCGCTTCATGAAGAGGAAAAAAAATTCGGGGCGGGCTCTCAGTAGGCGAAAGTCAGTTATGGCGGATAGGTTGCCTGAATGTCTTTTTAGCGGCGTGTAGTTTTCCCGGGGTTTGTCTGGAAGTCGGCGGTTGCGGCAAACCGTCGGATAAAACGCAAGTTGAGAACTCGTGAAAACGGGAGCGGAATCGTATGGCGAGGAATTCTCCCCTTGCGACTCCCTGCATACCCGATATTATTTTGAGATAGTGAGGCAATTTATTGGGCATGCCTGGGCGTATGCATCTTCTTCACGGCGAGCGTTACTGCACAACTTTCCTGGTTCGCCGCAGACGATCGAATAGCAACTACCAGGCCTACATGACCTTGACATTGTGAAACTTTTCACGGTCTTGCCTTTCTAGCAACTTGAACGCAGCGATACGCAGAAACTTCCAGGGGCTAGATTTGCCCGTTCGGAGCCGCGGATGCCACGAACTATTACCTTAAAACGAGGACTCGACCTGCCGATTTCGGGGCGTCCTCAACAAACCATCGAGTCGGCCGGCGAGGTGACTCGATTCGGGCTGCTAGGAGACGATTACATCGGCATGCGGCCGACCATGTTCGTTTCGGCTGGCGACTCGGTCAAACTTGGCCAGGCCTTGTTTGAAGACAAGAAAAACCCCGGCGTCGTCTTTACGTCGCCTGCGGCCGGCAAGGTCGTCGCGGTGAACCGTGGCGCCAAACGCCGCTTTCTCTCGGTCGTGATCGAACGCGAGGGGGACGCCGAAGTCGAATTTACCGCCCACGGCGACCAATCTTTGTTGTCGCTTACGCGTGAGCAAGTGGTCGAAGGGATGCTGACGGCCGGGCTTTGGCCCGCGTTGCGACAGCGTCCTTTCGGTCGTACGCCGATACCGGCGCACACGCCCAAAGCCTTGTTCGTGACGGCGATTGATACGCACCCATTGGCGGCCGATCCGGCGGTCGTCATCGGGCAACGCCAGGCCGAGTTTACGGCTGGGCTCGAGGCGCTAAGCAAGCTGACTGACGGGCCGATGTTCATTTGTCGCGCGCCGGGCGCCGAAATTCCGGGAGAAGACCTCGATTTTGCCGAAACGGTTGAATTTTCCGGTCCGCATCCGGCCGGTTTGCCGGGGACGCACATCCATTGCTTGTATCCCGCGAGTCGCGACCGTGCGGTTTGGCATATCGGCTACCAAGACGTGTTGGCGATCGGCGGCTTGTTTAAGACCGGTCGACTGAACGTCGCTCGAACGGTCGCGCTGGCCGGGCCTTCGGTAACTCGCCCCCGATTGGTCGAAACGACCTTGGCCGCCGACTTGACGCAACTCACGGCTGGGCAATTGAAAGCGGGCGATCCGCGTATCGTTTCGGGGTCGGTTTTCTCGGGGCGTGCGGCTGCCGAGCCGAACCCATTTTTAGGGCGTTACCATTCGCAAGTGTCGGCGCTCGAGGAAGGCCGCAGTCGTGATTTCCTCGGTTGGCTCACGCTGGGGTTCAACAAGTTTTCGATCAAGCCGGTCTTCTTAACGGCGCTGACCGGAGGCGGTCGCGCTTATGACTTTACGACCAGCAGCGAGGGAAGTCATCGGGCGATTATTCCGTCTGGCATGTACGAAAAGGTGATGCCGCTCGATATCGAACCGACGGCGCTGCTCAAGTCGCTTGTCGTGAACGATATGGAGTCCGCCCAAGCGCATGGGGCCTTGGAGTTGGAGGAAGAAGATTTGGCGCTTTGTTCCTTCGTCGACACCGGCAAGCATGACTTCGGCAGCGTTCTGCGGAAGAACCTAGACCGCATTGAGGCCGAGGGGTAATCATGAAGTTTATACGCAACCTACTAGATCGCACCGCTCCTCTGTTTGAAGAGGGGGGCAAGTTCGAGCGGCTTTATCCGCTGTACGAAGCGGGCGATACCTTTTTGTATACGCCGGGGCAAGTCACCAGCGGATCGACGCACGTCCGCGACGGTCTCGATTTGAAGCGGATGATGATTTTGGTCGTCATCGCGCTGACCCCATGCATCTTGATGGCGATGTGGAACACCGGCTATCAAGCGAATCTGGCGATTCATTCCGAAGCCGGCACGGCGCCGGAAAACTGGCAAGAGAGCGCGTTCGCATGGCTCGGCATGACGCACGACCCGAACAGTCTCTTCGGTAACATCGTGCTTGGCGCGATTTACTTTTTGCCGGTCTACATCGTCACGATGACCGTCGGCGGCATCATCGAAGTCATTTTCGGCATCGTCCGTAAGCATGAGGTCAACGAAGGTTTTCTCGTGACAGGGATGCTTTTTCCGCTGACGTTGCCTCCCACGATTCCGCTTTGGCAGGTCGCGCTGGGCATCGCATTCGGCGTATTGATCGGCAAAGAGGTTTTTGGCGGAACCGGCAAGAACTTTTTAAACCCGGCGCTGACCGCGCGGGCGTTTTTGTACTTCGCCTATCCGAATCAAATCACCGGCAACGTCTGGGTCGCCGCCGACGGATTTAGCGGCGCCACCACGCTGGGCGTACTGGCCGAAAACACGGACAATCCCGACGTCGGGCTGTCGCAAATCTTGCAAGGCGTCGACGGGCACGGCATCACTTGGATGCAAGCGTTTCTCGGTACGATCACCGGATCAATGGGCGAGACTTCGGCGTTGGCCTGTTTGTTGGGCGCCTTGTTTTTGATTCTGACCGGGGTCGGCTCTTGGCGGATCATGGCCGCCGTCGTATTGGGCGCCGTGGCGACTTCGGGTGCGTTTTGGCTCGCCGGCGTCGCCGGGTTCGAGACTTCGGCGTTGTTCGCTTTGCCGCCGTGGTGGCATCTGGTGATCGGCGGTTTCGCTTTCGGCTGCGTCTTTATGGCGACCGATCCGGTGTCGGCGGCGATGACCGAAAAAGGGAAGTGGTTCTACGGCATTTTGGTCGGCGTATTGACGATCTTGATTCGCGGCGTGAATCCCGCGTTTCCTGAGGGGATCATGCTGGCTATTTTGTTCGGCAACGTGATGGCGCCGGTCATCGACTACTTCGTCATTCAAGCAAACGTCAACAGAAGGATGGCTCGCTATGCGTCGTGATAGTATCGGCGGAACCTTTCTTGTGGCCGCCATCCTTTGCATCGTTTGCTCGGTCGCAGTTTCGGCGACGGCCGTCTTCTTGAAACCGACTCAAGAGGCCAACGCCAAGCTGGACCAGCAAAAAAACATTTTGGCCGCCGCCGGCATCTTGCCTGAAGATGCGACTGCGAGCGACGTCGCCAAGCTTTATGAAAGCGTCGAAACGATCGTGATCGACATCGATAGCGGCGAGCGCGTCGACAATCGAGAAGAAGATCCGATCACGGTCGATTCCATCGAAGATAAGCAGAAGATGGAACCGATCCCGGCCGACGCTCCGGCCGACGAAAAACTGGGACCGCTTAAAGAGCGCGAAGAGTATTCAGTCGTCTACTTGTTGAAAAAAGAGGGCAAGGTCGACGTCATCGTCTTGCCGTTTTACGGAAAAGGACTTTGGTCGACGAAGAAAGGGTTTCTCGCTTTAAAGGGAGACGCCCAGACGATCCAAGGTTTGAC
>JBITAD010000594.1:0-6382 GCA_044439945.1 Blastopirellula sp. JB062 | reverse complement strand
TATCGCCTTCGGCGATGACGACTGCCGTGGTTGTGTTGCCGATATGCACGTACAGCACGCGATCGGTCGCATCCGTTTCGCGACGATATTGATTGCAGTAGCTGCGAAGGATCGCCGCCGGTTCGACATCGACGGCAAGCGGGCGTAAGCCGGCCGATTCGATCGTCTCGAGACGCTCTTCGAGCGCGGGGCGATTGCATGCCATAACGACGACTTCCTGGGCGACGACGTCGCCTTGTCGTACGTCGCAAGTGGCGAAGTGTCTGATTTCGGCGTCAGTGACGGAATAAGGAATGCGACCGGCCGCTTCTTGCTGCACTAGCAGTTCGAGCGGCTTGGTTTCGTTTTTGGGGATGCGAATGTTTTGCAGGAAGAGATCGCGACGTCCGACGCTGACGACCGCGTCTTTGCCGCGAAAGCGGCGACCTTCCAGGCAACGGTGCAGCGCCTGTTGCAACTGCTCGCCGCTTGGTACGGATTCGGCGCCGCTCGGCAAGTCGTAGACGGCCGATTCGTGAAGTTGCTGGCGATCGGCCGTCAACTGAACCATCTTGATCGAGCGCGAGCCGATGTCGACTCCGATAGGTCCGGTCGAATTGAAAGGAAGTCGAATCATGGCTGCTAATGAAGGCGAATGGCAATCGCCGCACTTCAAGACGCGAATAAGGCCTTAAGGTGCGGGTAAATTCGGTATCTGTTGGGTCGAATTTTGATAGGCGGCGATCCCGGTTATCGGGTGAACGCGCACCGACGCGTATTTGGAATCTACGCCACGTCCCGCGCGCAGCCAAATGATTGTGGGCTGCGTCGCCGCAGTTTCTCCTAACGGACCGAATTCGACGAAGTTGGTGCGGGTATCGCTGTTGCCGGTTATGACGGCTCCGACGATTGAAACGCCGACGCCGACGTTGGGCAGTTGCGACAACATGGTGACGTGCTCCGCCCGGTTGGCGTCGGTATTGTGAAACGGCGAACTGGGCAAGTCGTCGTACGCCGCATTCGAGCCCTCGTGAGTGAGCGTGTACGAGTTCGCGTCGGCGTCGAACGTGATGCGATAGGTCGAGCCGTTGGCGATCGCCAGACTGCGGGCGTAATCTAAGTCGGCCGCGAGAATCGATCCGCAGCTTTGCAGTTGTTGATCGAGCGAGGGCGCAAGCTGCGGCAACACGATCGCGGTAACGACGCTAATCAGCGCCACGACCAGCAATAGCTCGACCAGCGTAAACGCGCGACAGTTCGACGATTGCCGAGACATCTCGTTACTTCTCCACGAGTTGAACTTTTAATTTGCCGCTGCGGAGCAACAGGTTCTGCTCTTTTAGCAGACGATTCGATTCTTTGAGCTCTTGAATCATCTGCTCGCGCTGGGCGACGGCGTTGGCGAACGGCATTTGAGCGGCCGGCGGGGCCGCCCAAGATTGCCATGCGACGGCGGATACGATGGCCAATGCGTTAAAGCCGAGTAAAGCGAACCAGCGTTTTTCGTTTTTCATCACCACTCACTTATTGAAATCGATGCAGAGTTAATTGACGCCGTTTTCGCTACGGCGAACGTATTTCCAGATCAGCCCTTCGTCGACTATATCGGGTAGGTAGATCGGATACGATAAATCGGGCCAATAATATTTTCGGGGTTCGGCAGGAGGAGAAATCGTAATTTGACGGTTAAGCGTCAATCCTTCCTCTTCTTCCAGCCATTGCGGAAAGTAGTCGTCGACGTCGCCGCCGGTTGCCGAGACGAACTGTCGCAGCCGACTTCGCCAGTGCGAGTCGAGATCATCCCAACGGTCGCGCGTGCCGATCGTCGCTCGTTTGGCGTGCAGCATGCCGGTAACGACGCAACTGGCGTCGTCGGCGCCTTCGGCAATTTCAAAGCGATCGCCGGCAAGCACGGCGCCGTCGATCGTCACCTGCGCATCGTCAATGAAGACGTCGTCGCGGCCATAGACGACAGGCAGTTCCCAAACGTCCGTTTCTCCGACCAACGCCGGCAGTCGCGTCGCTCGCAAGCGTACCTGATCGCCGGCGATGGTGAGCTTGACGTTGTCGCCAGGAGTGATGCACAATCCGTCGATCGTAACGTTGTCGCGCAGGGTCGTGCTGCCGGTCAGCCGTAGGACGCCTAAAGGGTTCTCGATCATGTCGGCGGCGTAGACGCGATTCGAGACGCTACCGCTGATGGAAGGAACCGTGTAGCTTTTTCCGCCTGGATAAAGCTGGTAATCGCTGGCCGAGTCATTGATTTCTGTCGGCGAGGTAAGATCGAAATCTTGATAATCGACGGTTAGTCCCAAGGTGCGCGAGAGGGTCAGCCAATTCGCGTTGGAGTTGGTCGGTTGATGCAGACGAACGTCTCCGGTAAATGGACGAAAGTCTCCGTAGCCGGTCTCTTTCAATTTCAACAAGTCGCCCAAGTATCGCGTGAAAGGGCTGCCGGGCGGATTGTCGCCGATTGCCACGTGGACCGTCGGATCGGCGGCGGGAGCGCCGTTGACCCCGTGCGTCGAAATTAACAAACCGTTTTTATAGAACCGCACGTTCGCCCCGTCGTAAGTCATCGCGACCAGCGACCACTGGCCGGTCGATAGGCTGCCGCCTGACGCGACGTTGGTATAAGTGGAACCGCCGACCTTGATTCGCGAGCGAAGTCGCGGGTCGTTTCCGCCGTTTTGAAAACCGAACATAAATAGGTGATCGTTCGAGTCGACGTCGGTCGCTTTGGAGATGATTCGAGCGTATTCATTGTCAGAGTCGCCTGAAAAAGGAGCGACCCATGCGATGATGCTGAATCGGCCTGATGCGGGGAGATCGAATTTTCCGAGATCTAAGCGACCGGTTTGCCCGTCAAAATAAGCGGCTCGATTGGAACCGCCGACGGTGATGCCCGGCAGCGTTCCGCCGCTATAGACGCCGGTGATTCCGCCGGCTTGAGCGGCGGCGGTCGTCGCGCTCGACGACGATTCGTTAAATCGCCACCAGTGGGTGGGCGATTGGCCGTTTAGGTGCGCGTAGACGGTCGAATTGCTGGAGTTGCCGGCGAGCGCCATCAGCAGCAGGCTCACGCCGTTGACGCTGTGATCGTAGATCGCCAACTCGTCGATCAAGCCGTAAAAAGGACGTTCGACTTTTGGTATCGCCTGACAAAGTCGCAGTTCGCCTTGAATGTGGGTCGGGCCGTTAAACGAAATCGGCATCTCGATTTCGTTGGCTTGCGTCCCCCAAAGATACGTCGTATAGGCTTGAGAAGAGCTAAAGTGAACCGGCGAGCCGGTACGACGTTTACGCACCAGTTGCACGACCGCTTCTGCCGAATATTCGGAGCGATAATTCGGATCGAGCGGATCGAATGCGATGCCAAGCGAGCGAACGGTGACTCGGTAGGGATATTCATTCCAGTCGGGGTCTTCTTCGCGCAGTTGCGGATCGCCGGTTTCGTAGGTGACGATGAAGCTTTCGTCGTCGCTAAGGGCGCCGTTGATCGGCTCGTCGACTCCTTGCCAATCGGCGGAATGCATTTTGCGAACGCCGATCGCCAAGCCTGATAAGGCGGCGTGTCGCGCCGATCCGGCTCGATTTAGATTACGCTCGATTTGGCTGGCCGTCATTTGCGTTCGCATCATCGCATATGACATCGCCAGCGTAATTGACAGCAGCGCAAGAACGATGACGACGGCGACGCCGGAGCGGCGCGACAGGTGAGAACGGCGATCGTTGCGGTCAAATCTCATTTCGTCAACGTGTAATAAGTTGCGGCAGAACCGAAAAATGGAGACGCTTCTTCGTGGGTTTCGTCTTGTTGCGCCGCTGCGACGTCGGGGGCGATTTGGAGTTGAAACGCGAGCCAGACTTGCCGCACGCCCGCATCGTCGCCGTACGAACGAAGCGGCCAACGGAGCGAATCCCAAGTGACGTCGCCGGCTCGCATCTCTTCCATTTCGCTTTCGTCAGGGCGCAGGCGAAGCTCAAACCGGAGCGTGCTATAAGATCGAGCGGCGCCGGGCGTTAGTTTGGGAGCGGCGATAAGATCGGTCAGTTCAATTTTTTCGACGTCCTCGTCGGCCAGCAATTCGTCGATCAAAGTGCGCCATGCGACGGACGTCGTCGGCGCGACTCGGGCGTCTCCGGTCGCTTGAAATTCGAGCAAAAGATTCGGTTGGTCGGGGTCGGCGGCGAAAAATTTTAATTCCCCGATGCGCGGCAAACCGTCAGGATCGTGAGGCGCCGACGTCGGATTCCAGATGGCGATCGCTTGCGGAAATGCGTACGTCGAATCGAAATAGGTAATGACTTGAACGCCGGGAAACGCTTCGCTTGCATGCGCGCCGGACGCCGTACGCTGGATTCGCTCGATGATCACGCGGGCATGCTGCGCCATCAGGCCTTGCTCGGCGGCGTATTGATGCGCCATTTGCACCGCCAGCGCAATGGTGCTGAGTGCGGCGGCCATCAAGCCCATGATCGCCGTCGCGACGAGCATTTCGACCAGGGTCATGCCGCGGCGTTTGGTGCGTTTAACTCGCGGGAGGCACATACGTGAATACCCTCCGTCGCGTGAGAACGGTGCGCCAGTTTTCGCCATCGAGATGCGAGATGACGACTTCGATCGCACGATAAGGACTTGGATCGGTATCGTCCAATTCCTGAGTGTGGTCGTCCGGATCGACGTAATAGATTTCGCACTCGCAGCGCCACCGCCGCAGGAACGATTCGCTCATACGAAAACTGGGTGGCAAATCGCGGCCGGCGCCGTCGCTTCGGCCAAGCGTCTTGCCGTCGATCGCTTCGGGCGGAGTCGCCGAATAGTCGTTGTAATCGTCGGTATCGTCAAACTGAGTTCGCCCGGCGGCGCTGATTTCCGACCCGGCTGCGCTGAGCGACGTGGGATAAGGATCGCTTTGTGCGGGGTCGACCCAATCTTGGCCCAACGCTTCGTCGAGCATTAAATCGGCTAGACCTGATGCGATCGTCATCTCTTGGGCGTCCATGGTCGCTTCGAGGGTGCTTTCGACGCTCAATAGCAGCGCAGCGCTGGTAAGCGTGATGATCGTTAGACAAACTAACGCTTCGATCAGCGAGAAGCCGTGGCGCGGGAGTTGATGATGGAGTCGCATGGCGGGCTAGGTGGACAAAATTAGATAAAGCGCGGCGAGGTCCCCTCAAGCTCCTAGCTTCCTCGCCGCGCAGCGAACTTCACCCCTCCCCAAGGCTTCAGTTCAATTGAAAGATAGGACCGGAAGTACCCGTGTCAAATTCGACGGCAAAATTGTCGACTAGCGGCCAGATCATGTCGCATTATCGCAACATTCGCGCAGCAAGGCGCCTGATTTTGAAGCAAATTCGGGCATCCGCAAGCGAGCGCTTATGGATTCCAGTCGAGCCCCAGATCGAGAGAAACCGCGCCGTGGGTCAAAGCGCCGACGCTGACTCGCTCGACGCCGGACTCGGAAATGGCGCCGATCGTTTGCAAATTGACCCCGCCCGAGGCTTCAAGCTCGACATTGGGGGCTAAGCGATCGCGTAGTTCGACCGCTTGATGCAACCGTTCGACCGGCATGTTATCGAGCAACACGATGTCTGGCCCCGAAGGTAAGACCGCTTCTAACTGCGCGAGACTGTCGACCTCGATTTCGATCAATTTTTCGGCGGTCGCCGCTTCGCCCAATTGTGCGACTAAGAATTTGTGCACTTGCGGCACGATGTCGGCCAGGGTGCGGTTCGTTTCGCTCCAGGCCAAGTGATTGTCTTTGGCCATCACGGCGGCGAACAACCCGACCCGATGGTTGCCGCCGCCGCCGCAGCGTACCGCAAACTTTTCTAAACGACGCCAGCCGGGGGTCGTTTTGCGGGTATCATAAACGCGTGCCGGTCCGGTCGCCGCATTGACGTATTGACGCGTTAAGGTCGCTATGCCGGTTAGGCGACAGACGAAGTTTAGGAAAGTGCGCTCGCTGGTCAATAGATCGCGAACGCTGCCGCTCAGCCGGCCGACGGCGTCGCCTGGGCTGATAGAATCGCCGTCTTGCTTGTATGCGGTCCACTCGAGTTCGAGCTCCGCTTCTTCAATAATCAGCGGAATGATGCGGGCGCCTGCGAGTACGCCGGATTCGCGCGAGACGATATTGGCGCTGGCTTGGGCGTCGTCGGCAACCAGCGAGACGGTCGTCCAGTCTTGTTCGTTATCTAAATCTTCGCGAAAAGCCAGCCGAATCAGGTGGCGGCAATCATCGATCAGTTGAGCGTCCCATGCGACCGGACGGAATTCTTTGGACATGGCGTTGTGCAGGAAATCGAAGGAAAATCAAAGCTTCTAGTCTCGCTGCGCGGCGATCGTTTGTCGATAATAGGAGATCGCTCGCCCCGCAGATTCGTTATGTCGCACTCC
>JBITAD010000593.1:0-6404 GCA_044439945.1 Blastopirellula sp. JB062 | reverse complement strand
CTTCGACTGCGGTCGCCGAGGTAGCCCCGCTGATTGAAAAGCGGAGTCTCTATTGCGTCCAAGGAACGACGCACTGGAGCGTAATCGAAACGGAATACCCGGCCGAGACGCGCCGCCAGTTAGAAGCGCTATCCTCGTTGCCTCAATTGGCCGCCGTCGTCGAAGCCGACCAGTTGCAGCAGCAGATTTTTTTGGCGGCCTGCGGCGGCGCACGGGGATTCGTCTTTTCCAGCGATTCGTCGCTTGCCGGAGAACGGCCCAGCAACGAATATCGCCGGATGGCTTTAGAACTGGCCAATCGTCGCTTGGCGTTGGTCGAGCCATGGATCGCCGCGGCTTCGCAAATTCAAGCGATCCCGACCCTCAACCCAAATGTTCAAGCCTCCTTACTCTCGACCCCCACCGCCAAGTTATTGATCGTCGTTCGTTCGACCGTAGGCGATCAATTTACCGTCGCGCCAATTCCAGATCGGAATATCGAGATTCAGGCGCCTGGGGTTCCGACCGATAGCGAACCCTATTTGTTGCATAGCTCGGGTTTCCAGCCGATACGGCACTCGCGGCAGGCGGGCGGGATGCGATTGGTCTTAGACGATCGCTCACGCGTCTCGTTGATCGTGTTGACGCAAGACCCGAGAGTGCAGCGCGACATGCGCCGAAGAATCAACGAAAATGGGCGCCGCATTACGGAACTTCAATACGAAATCGCGCAACAGACGCTTGCCTTGGCTCGCGACGTAACGGCTCAACTGCGCGGCGGAGATCAGGTCGCCACGTCGCAAATCTCACTGGCGTGGGGCGAATTGAGACAAGCGCAACGCGGGCTCGAAGCGGGCAATCTGGCGGCGGCCGAAAAGAAGATCGCCAACGCGATGATCGGTTTGCAACAGGTGCAGCGATTGCAGTGGGAACGAACAAGTGCGCAATACTATTCGCCTTTGACCAATCCGCTTACCATCTCGTACGATTTATTGCCGCTCGCTTTGCAACTGCAGTCGCGGCTGGCGATTATGTCGCCGTCGGCGAATCGTTTGGCAGGCGGCGATATGGAAGATCTCAGCTTCTTGCTATCAGCCGGTTGGCGACAAACGCAAAACCCCGCTCCAGGGATCGAGTTGCAATGCGAGCTGACGAGCAGCGAAGTGAAGGGAGGCGATTACGCCTTGCGATTGGGCGCGGCGCCAACCGGCGAACGGCCTCCTCTGCTGACCGACGCGTCGCCGCTGAAGATTGACTCGGCTTTGGTCGACGTTCAACCGGGCCAACTGTTGCTGATTCGCGGTTGGGCCAAAGTTCGCGCTCACGCCGCTTCTGGGCGAAGTTCGCTGGAAATCTATGATTCGCTCGGAGGCCGACGGCTAGGATTGAGCTTGTCGGCGGACGATCAGTGGCAAGAATTTTCGCTCATTCGGGCCGCCGATAAGACGGGAACGATACGGCTCAGTTTCGAATTGAACGGTTTGACCGAAGCGACGATCGACGACGTCTCGATCGAGTTGTACGAGCAACGTCGCCGCCGACCTCGCGCGGCGCCCGAACTCGAATCCGAAGCTTCGATCGAGGACGGTTGGTTGCGATAACCGTCGCGGCGCTGGTTTGCACCTGGCGCGGGGGAAGCTACGATACGTTTACGAAGATTTTCCCTCCAATCGCTTTCCTCGCTCGTCTTGTCTTCCGATGCCGGTCCTCTTTTTGCAAGTCGAAACCGAAACGACCGCCTCGTTTTTCGATTACGTTCCCTCCTCGATCTTGCTGGGGGTGTTGGCTGGTGCGGCGCTGTTAATCTATGGAGCTTTGCGTTGGTTACGTCCGCAGCCGGCTCCGCCGCCTGACAAAAACCTGACGCGCATCGATATCGAACGAGGGGTGACGCAAGGCCCGCGTACGTTAGTCGGCCCCCGTGCCGAAGTCTACCATGTGCCGGTCCGCTTGATCGCCGTCGTGATCGCGCCGGCGGGCCGTAATCGGCCGATTCCAGATGAAGATCAACTGCGTCAAATCATGGAAGATTTCGCCCCCGGCATGATGCAAATCGTTCGCTCGCATCGGCCTGATTTTTTTCGCTGGCCGGGGCAACTGAGCGTTAGCGGTTTCGCCCAAAGTTTTTTTCTCGAAGCCGCGTTGCCAGGCGAAAAAGGAGTTGGCACTCCCTGGTGTGCGATCGCCGGGCGGTTTGAATCTTCCGCACAGCAATACCTAATCGGTCTCGTTTGCTGTGCGGACGATGCGAACTCTTTAAGCCATATTCAAGTCGATCGTGCTCAGCAATGGCTCGACATTTTTCGAATTCGCGATTCGGGAACCAAGTGACGCGATGAAACGATCCGTAGCGCAACTGCAGGCCGACCTGTTGGCGATTTGGCAAGCCGGGGTCGACGCAGTCGACAGCCGACGCCTGCTACGCGAAAACGTCGAACGAAGCGGCGATCGCTTGCGATTAGTCGATCTCGAACTTGATCTGCGACAAATCGATCGCATCTTCGTCGTCGGCGCGGGCAAAGCGGGCGCAGGCATGGCGGCCGGCTGCGAAGAGGCGCTCGGCGAAGAGTTAATGCAGGCCAAAAATTTGCGCGGCTTGTTGAGCGTCCCTGCCGATTGCGTCGGTCAGTTATCGCGCATCGAACTTCGCGGCGGACGGCCGGCCGGCGTCAATGCGCCGACCGACGACGGCGTGCAAATCACGCGTGAGATTCTCGACCAAGTCGGCTCGCTCGGAAAACGCGATTTATGCATCGCGCTGCTCTCTGGCGGCGGATCGGCCTTGCTAACCGCCCCGGTCGACGGGGTCACGTTAGCCGATAAGCAAGCGATTACGCATTATCTGAGCGCGGCAGGCGCCGATATCGTGCAATTAAACACGGTGCGCAAACAAATCAGCCGCATCAAGGGAAACGGCTTGGCTCAAGCATGCCGCGCCGGGCATCTCGTTTCGCTCATCATCTCGGACGTCTTGGGTGATCCGCTCGACGTAATCGCTTCGGGGCCGACCACGCCTGACTCGTCGACCGCCGCCGACGCTTTGCAGGTGTTGCAAAAATTTGGCGCCATCGATCTGCCGCAATTTGCGTCAATCGTCGCCGCCTTGAAAAAAGAGAAAAAAGTTTTGCCGAGTCCGATTGCCAAAGTACGAAATTTCGTTATCGGTAATAACGCCGTCGCGGTCGACGCGGCAGGCGTCGAAGCCGAGCGTCGCGGTTATTCGCATGCGATGACGTCGGCGCGGCAATCGGAAGGTCAAGCCGAAGCGATCGGGCGTCATTTGGCCGACATGGCCCTGCGGATGCGTGATTCTGCCGGACCTGACTGCTTGATTACCGGAGGAGAGCCGGTCGTGCAGTTGGCGTCGGAAGCGACCCGCGGCAAGGGAGGAAGAAATCAGCAATTGACTTTGGCCGCCTATCAACGACTGTGCGAAGTCTCAACCGCTCTTCCGTCTGATGGCATCGCGCTCCTTTCCGGCGGCACGGACGGAGAAGATGGTCCGACCGATGCCGCAGGGGCTTGGATCGACTCGGCCGGCGCCGAGTTAGCGACGCAAAAGCAACTTGACCCCGCTGACTTTTTGAGTCGTAACGACGCCTATCATTTTTTTGAACCGCTCGATCGTCTTTTGAAAACAGGACCGACCCATACGAACGTATGCGATTTGCGGGTGGCAATTGTTGATCGGATCGAAACTGCGACGCGTTAGAAAGAGCCGATGTCCGAATCGTTGAAAATTATTCTGCTTTGCATCGTTGCGGCGATCGGCTACGGAATTTGCCACGACTTGGTCACGACCCGGATATGCCTAGAGTATTTCACCGTTTTTCATCCGCCGGTATGGGGCGGAGCAACCGATCCGACGGTGCTTGCGCTGACTTGGGGGGCGAAAGCGACTTGGTGGGTCGGCTTTTTACTGTCGATACCGACCGCCTTCTTAGCTCGCTACGGCGCCGCTCCCCGGCTTGCGGCGCATGATTTAGTGCAGCCGATCGGCTACTTGCTGCTAGCGATGGGACTTGGTTCGACGTTGGCCGGATTGGTCGGTTGGCGCTTGGCTGCCGCTGGCGCGATTCGGCCGGCTTCTGATTTCGCCCGACTCATTCCGCGTGAGGCGCACGTCGGATTCTTAATTGATTTATGGGCTCATGGCGCGGCCTACGCCGTCGGCATATTAGGCGGGGTCGCCGTATGCGTTTGGATCTGGCGGCAACGCCGGATCTTGGCAGGCCGCGTAAAATCACTGCGCGCGACGTCGTTCAGGCCAGTAGCGAGAATTAAGCTTTTTTGAGCGCGACTGCGGTTACTTGCCCCGTGCGGTTTTGGGCCAAGCAGATGACGGATTCGAGCGGTTTCGACTGCGGTTTGCCGGCGACCACGTTGATTGGACAAGCGGGGTCAGGCGTTTCGTAATTGAGCGTCGCAGGGATCAACGATTCGTGCAGCATCATGGCGGCGGTTACTAAATCGAGCGAGCCGCAACCGGCGCCGATATGGCCCGTCATGCTTTTCGGAGCGGTCACCGGCACATCACCCAGTGCGGCGGCGATACCAGCCGCCTCGTAGGCGTCGTCGTCTCGCATGCTTACGCCGTGTGCGACCACGGCGCCGACCTCTTGCGTCGTTAGCTGCGCATCAGCTAAGACGGCGCGGATGCTGCTAGCTACGGCGTCGCTAGTAAACGGCTGTTCGCCTGGAGCGATCGCGAATCGTCCGGCGTCGCCGGCGACGACGGCCAAGATATTGGCGCCGCGCGCTTCGGCGGAGGCGCGATTTTCTAATACCAGCGCTGCGGCGCCTTCGCTATGAACGGCGCCGTCGCGATCTCGATCAAAGGGGCGGCAGGCTTGTTGCGGTTGCTCGCTGCGGTGCGAAAGCAATTCGTCGCCGCGATACATTAAGCCGTTGATCGCGACGCGCGACCCCGTTCCGCCGACGATCATCGCATCGATTTGCCCTCGGCGAATTTGCGAAGCCCCTTCCGACAACGCGACATGTCCCGAGATCGAGTCGCTGCAAATGGTGTTGTTGTGACCGCGGCCGTCAAAATATATGCCGACATGACAGGCAGGCATGTTAGGCAGATACTTCAGCATCCAGAGCGGATTGATCTCGGAAGTGAACGCGTCTCCCCAGTTCTCGAATCGAAATTCGCCGTCGCGCAGGCAGCGCGAATAGGCGGAGATCATGTCGTCGTAATTCGAGAAGAACATTTCGCTGCCGTAGACCACGCCTAAGCGGTCAGGGTCGACGTCGCCTGGACCGAGGCCCGCTTGTTCCATCGCCATCGCCGCGGCCGAAAATCCGGTTTGGATTTCGCGGCACATCACTTTCAGGCTTTTACGCGGTTTGACGTACTGTTTCGGGTCAAAGTCGCGAATCTCTCCCCCAAAGTTGGCAGGAAATCCTGGCGCTGAGAATTGGTCTAACGGTCCAACCCCGCTTTGACCCCGCACCAGCGCATCCCAAAGCAGAGGAGCGCCGATGCCGGTTGGAGCGACAGCGCCAAGTCCGGTGATCACTACTTCGACAGGTTCAGCCATAAGGGTGCAAAAGGCCCAATCTCGAAAACAGAATTAAAGTTCATTGCAGTTAAATCGGGCCGTTAGCGCGAAAAATACCGCCCCTTGGGGAATCTAATGATTGTCGTCTTTGTAGCAAATGCGCAAAGCCCGGCTGATACGCTCGGTCGTCTGCTTCTTGCGAGGATTGTATTGACTTTGCGGATTGCGAAAAGTTTGGTAGTCCTCTCGGAGTTATCTGCCGTTAATTATGGATAGTTTTCGCCGAACTGCTCAACCCGACGTAGGCCGCGATCCTAGGTGGGTTTTTGGATTTCTTGCATTCCAACTGCATTAGGGAAGCTCCATGAGTCTCGCTGATACGCGATGCGTCATTTCGCAAAAACGTCCGGCCAGCCGACCCGAAGTATCGCTGACGACGGCGCGACGGATCGTCCATGATCTATTTAAGCCGAATCCGGTGATTTATTGGACCGACTTTCTCGTTTCGTTTGCGATCGGCGCGGCGGCGTTTCAAATGGTGAAACCTTCGCCTTTGTTTTCAGCGCAGCAGATCGGCCTCTTTCTATTAAGCAGTTTGATGTTTTATCGGCTGGCGATGTTCATTCACGAACTGGTTCATCTGCGAAGCGGTACGTTTACCTATTTTCGCATCGTTTGGAATCTGTTAGTCGGCATTCCTTTTTTAATGCCCTCATCAGTTTATTATCCGCATCTCGATCATCATCGACGCAAGCATTATGGTACTGATAAAGACGGCGAATATCTGGCGATGGGACAAAATCCTCGTTGGCAGATGATCGCGTTCGTCTTAAGCAGTTTCGTCATACCGCTGCTAGCGGCGTTTCGTTGTTTGGTGCTGACGCCTATTACCTGGGTTAGCCCGCAATTTCGCCAGAT
>JBITAD010000592.1:0-6378 GCA_044439945.1 Blastopirellula sp. JB062 | reverse complement strand
TCATGATGAAAACTTATAACGCGATCGTTTCTTGGTTCGCCTGCGTTTCGTTGCTTTTCGGTTCGGCGGTCGGGCTTGCTCAAGCCGCCGATCTTCGAGCTTCGCTTTCTTCACGCGAGGCTTATGTCGGCGCACCAATCATGTTGCAACTGGAAGTCGCCGACGCCGCGACGTAAGACGAACCGACGATTCCTCAGGTCGCAGGCCTCGATATCCAATCGTCCGGCGTTCCGAGCAAAAGCACTCAGACCACCATCATCAACGGACGACGATCAGATCGCACTTCGATCGTTTACGCTTGGCGAATTACTCCGCAGCGCGCTGGCGTTTTCGAGATTCCGCCGATCACAACCAAGATCGATGGACGATTACAATCGACCCAGACGATTCGGTTCGTCGCCGTCAAAAGCGAGACCGGCGATCTGCTGTTCGCCGAAATCACCGGCCAGCAAAGCGAGATCTACGTCGGCCAAGCGTTAAATCTTACGTTGAATCTGTGGGTCAAGCCGTTTCATGATTCCGAGTACGACGTCACCTTGTCGGAAGAAAACATGTGGCAACGAATCTCCAACGCGACCAATTGGGGCGCTTTCTCCGAGCGAATTGCCCAATTGAATGAAAACCGTCAGCGTCCCGGCGGGGTCGAAGTCTTGCGAGAAGATGCGGACGGTCAAGAACGCGCCTACTACCAATATCAGATCGAAGCGACCATCTATCCCAAGCGACCAGGCGATATCGAGGCCGACGATCTGCACATTGTGCTCAACTACCCGACTCGTCTCGCTAAATCGCGCGATCCGTTCGCGTCGATGTTCGGCGACGATTTTTTCGGCAGTCGATCGCCGTTCGGCGGCATGCGCACTTCTCCGTTTCGCAGCAGCACGCTGTCGATCGCGGATAGCCGCCCTGTCGTCGCCGATGCGACGGTCGCCCCCATTCGCGTAAAGCCGATCCCAACCGCCGGTCGCCCTAGCGACTATCGCGGCGCGGTCGGGCAATACCAAATCGAAACCCAAGCTTTGCCGACCAGCGTCAAGGCCGGCGATCCGATCACGCTGCATCTCGGAATTCGCGGTGACGGCCCCATGGCGCTGGTGCAAGCGCCGCCGCTAGCGGAACTGCCGCAATTGACGGCTGACTTCAAAGTTGCGAACGAACCGCTCGCCGGAATCGTCAAAGGCGACGTTAAACTATTCTCCACCACGATCCGTCCTCGACGCGAAGGGGTCGCCCAAATTCCCGCGATTCCGCTCACATATTTTGATCCTTCAACCGAACAGTTCGTCACGGTCCATAGCGATCCGATCTCGATTCAAGTCGATCCGGCGGAACGTCTGGCCCTCGACGCAATCGTGGGAACGTCTAACGGACGGACATCGTCGGAAGATGCGTCTGCCGCCCCCCCCACGTTCGACTTAACCAACTACGACGGGCAAGACGCCCTGACCCATGTCGCCTCGGCCCGTCGTTGGCCATGGTTTTTGATCGCCCTCTGTCCGCCGCTGACAGTCGGCGTAGCCTGGCTGATGCGACGCCGTCAAAATTTCTTCGCTTCGCTTATCGGAGGCGGCAGCTTACGTTTCCGCGGCATTCGCCAAACGATCGAAGCGGCAAGCTCTCCCAGCGAGCTTTCGACCGCGCTTCGTAATCTCCGCCCGGAATTCTCTCTCGACCAATCGCAACGCTTGCAACTTGATTCGCTGCTCGATCATTGCGACCACGCCGCCTATGGCGCGGCCCAAGATCAACAACTTCCCGCACTTAAAAGCCACGCGACCCGACTGCTCAACGAATGGTCGGCCGTCGCCGCGCAACCTTCGCCAACGCGTTCGACTTACGCTTGGCCAAGTCGCCGCACGCTCGCCGCTGCCTGTTTGGCCAGCGCCGTCGTCGCCGTTGCCGTTCCTGCGTTGATTCGCTACGCAAACGACGATCGCATGACCGCAGAAAGTAAGCCGTCGAGATCAGTCGGCGATTCCACCTTGAGCATGCCGTCGCTGACCTCGGAACAACGGCAAGTTCTGCTTTCCGAAGCGAACAGCGCCTATCAAAATGGCTTGAAAGCGTCAGACGATGACGCGGCCGACGCCAATGAAGAATTCGCCATCGCGGCCGTTAAATACGCTCAACTTATCAAGAACGGAGTCCGAAATCCCCGCTTGTTCGTCAATTTAGGAAATGCCCAACTCCAGCTTGGCTTCACCGGCAAAGCGATCGCTAACTTTGATCGGGCGCTCGCGCTCAACCCGGCGAATCGCCAGGCGCGACAAAACTTGGCCGCCGCAAAAGCCGCGATCAGCCCATTGCCTGACGAGGCGAATTCAACCTCCCTCGCCGCCTGGCGACGTTCGATCTCCGAAACGATGCAATCGCTCGTTTCTCCGATCGTCGCATCCGCGTTGGTTGCGATCGCCTGGGGCGGCCTCTGGCTGATCGGTTTCGGCTGCATCGCCTCTTCTTCGCGAGCCTGGAAAACGGCGTTGATCCCCGCCGCATGCCTGTTGCTTGTTGCGTTTGCGGTCGCCAGCCCCAATTGGTTTGTCGACGACGCTTCCCGAGCGATTGTCGCCGTTCCATCTGCGAGCTTGCGAGAAGCGCCCGGTGAGCAATTTCCTAAGATCGCTTCGGCGGAACTTAACGAAGGCGAGGCGATCCAAGTACTTCAGATCGATGGAAAATGGCTGCAAGTCCAAGCCGCCAACGGCTCGACTGGCTGGATCGCCCAACCCGAAGTTGAGATCCTCTGATCGATTGCAAAGCCATCGAATAAAAGGAATGCGTTGACGCGTCTCTAGGATCGATTGATACTGGGTAGACTGCCCCAGCCATCATCCATCCTAGAACGCGCCAACTCGGAGACCCTCCGCCGTGATTCTGAATACCATCGGTTTGCAATTCAGGAAGTTCGCAATCGCCGCCTGTACGGGGTGCGTCGCACTACTTGGTTTCGTTCAGCCGCTAAAGGCCGAAACGAGCGAACGCCCGAACGTCGTAATTATCTTGGCCGACGACATGGGCTATTCCGACCTCGGTTGTTACGGAGGCGAGATCGATACGCCCCATCTCGATCAGTTGGCCGCAGGCGGCTTAAAGTTCACACAGTTCTACAATACGGCTCGATGCTGGCCGACCCGCGCGGCGCTGTTAAGCGGTTATTACGCTCAGCAAATTCACCGCGACGCATTGCCCGGGCTGGGCGGCGGCGGTCGCGGGCAACGTCAGGCCTGGGCCCGCCTATTGCCTGACTTCCTTCGTCCCCATGGCTATCGCAACTATCACAGCGGCAAATGGCATATCGACGGCAAGGTTCTCGACGCCGGTTTTGACCGCTCGCTCGACATGCGCAACCAAGGCAATTTTTTTACCGCCAAGGGAAACTACGAAGACGATCAGCCGGTCGTGCCTGCCGCCGACGAGTCTGACTATTACTCGACGATAGCCGTCGTCGACCATGCGATCGACTGCTTGAAAGAGCATGCCGACCAACACGCTGACGCCCCTTTCTTTCACTATGTTGCGTTCATTGCGCCTCACTTTCCGCTGCATGCTTTACCGCAAGACATCGAAAAATATCGCGACTCCTATCTGCAAGGGTGGGACGAATTGCGTGCAGCACGCTTCGCTCAACAGCGACAGCTTGGCCTTGTGCGAACGACGCTCTCAGACCTGGAACCGGAAATTGGACCTCCTTACGATCATCCCGACGCGATCGAAAAACTAGGTCCCGGCGAAGTCAATCGCCCCCTTCCCTGGCAAGATCTCACCGAAGAGCAGCGACGGTTCCAAGCGACCAAAATGGCGATCCACGCCGCCATGATCGATCGAATGGATCAAGAGATCGGCCGCTTGATCCAGCAACTGAAAGCGATGGACGAATATGAGAACACGCTGATTTTCTTCGCTTCCGACAACGGAGCCAGCGCTGAAATCATGGTTCGCCACGGCGGCCACGATCCGACCGCCGAACCCGGCAGCGCCGCGACCTATCTATGCTTGGGGCCTGGCTTCTCGAGCGCCGCCAATACGCCTTTTCGTCGTCATAAGACTTGGGTTCACGAAGGAGGCGTCAGTACGCCGCTAATTGTGCATTGGCCCGCCGGCATCAAAGCCCAAGGCGAGTTACGCCATACTCCCGGCCATGTGATCGATATTGTACCGACGGTTCTCGAGGCGGTCGGCATTGAGAAACCGGCCCAATGGGACGCAGCGTCGATTCCCGCGGCGCCAGGCAAGAGCCTCATTCCCGCCTTCGCCCAAGATGCGACGATCGATCGCGATTTCATCTGGTGGCTGCACGAAGGCAATCGCGCGATTCGAGCCGGCGATTGGAAACTAGTCGCCGCCAAAGGCGAGCCTTGGCAGTTGTACGATCTCCGCAAAGATCGGGCTGAATCTCAGGATCTAGCCCAAAAACATCCCCAGCAGGTCGAGCGCCTTAAAACGCTTTGGAATCGTCAATTGGAAGCGTCGAAGCGACTGGCCGCCAAGACCGTAAAGAAATAACCCTTCGCCAACTCCCGACTCTACGAAGCGCCAGCTTGCATTGAGAGAAATGAGGAATCCACAACCCGACCTCTTGCTGATAACGTCGATACCTAGCCCCAAATCTTCGCTGTAAATCTTGTTCTTCCACTGGACGAACCGCCAAATGCCAAACTACGGCGCCTAACGACGCATACGCCAACACGCCGTAGCTTCCCAAATAGCAACCGACGGCCAGCCCTTGCGTAATGCCTGCGACCGCCATCGGATTGCGAACCAAGCGATACGGCCCCGTCACAATTAACCTTGGCGCTGCGGCGGTCGGCAGCGGCGTCCCCCTTCCCACGACCGCCATGACGCTGGCGCTTGCTAGCCCGAGCGCCGATGCGGTCGCAAACGACATGATCGCCGTGAAGCTTTGCCCTTGAAAGCTGAATTCCGGCCAACGCAAGCAGCGCTCCAGTTCGACAATCGCACAAGGCAAGACGAGCAAGAAGACGCTCCAAAAAATCACAACTTGCGCAATCGTCCAACCTAGCGCCGGCCCGCGACGCAGCGGCAAGACCCGAAATGTCGCCGGCGAGCGTTCAGCGGTTCCATAGATCGTCGCCATCGCAAGATTGAGCCCCGCCATGCAGACCATCAGCCCTGCGGCGATCCATGCTTCGCCCGTCATCCAACTGACGCCGATGCAAGTTAAAGTCGGATACCAAGCCGCCGCAGCAAGCGCCCAAATTGCCGTCGACGCCCAGCGAACGTTGCGCAACACGGCGACTCCGGCCATGATCGATCCGCCGAATAACAAAACCAGATCGCTCAAGCCGTAGCCAAGTAACGCTAGATCAGGCCAGCCCGACGGCTGAAACCAAGCGATCGACGCCGGATACGCGAACAGCAAAACCCACCACGCGGCGGTTGCGGCGGCTTGAACAAAAAGATAGCTGGCGACAATCCTTCTTGGCGTCATCATGATCTGCGCGTCTTTGCGTTAGTTTCAGTGGGCAAAGCGATAACCGCAGAAGCCTTTAATCGATCACCGCGATTCGGGCAAATTCTTTAAAATCCCGCAGTTTGCGCCCCTCTTCATTCGATCGCGAGAATCAGGCTTTTCTATCGTCGCAATCAAAGAAAACAGGCGGATGCCGCCGCTTGGCTGACAAGTTGCCTGCCCAACCGCAGAAAATTATCCTAGCCAATAAGCGGCATGCCCCCGCTGACGCAGATCGTCGACAAACCGCTTGGGGCCATGGGTGCAATAGATTCGACGCGGGGCGACTTGTTCGATCGTTTCTAGCAATTCGGCGTAGTCGGCGTGATCTGATAACGGAACCACGTGATCGCACCGATATCGCGCCGCCAAACGCGGATTCCATCCCCAACCGGTCATCGCGAATCGTTGGGCGTGGACCACCCCGCGCACGTCGCACCCGCGCTGCGTCCGAGGAGGCGAAACGATCGCATGCCCCGGCTTAGGACGCCCGTCGTACAATTCGTATTCGCCTAAATCGCAACCGCACTTCTCATATATTTGACTGATCGCATGCACGTCTTGCTGTTGCTGCACGCGAACGCCGTGCTGGGTCAAGATCTTCGTCACCTCTTGCGCCTTGCCAAGCACGTAGGCATGCACAATCGGCGTGGCGCCCTGGCGAAACGCTCGCTTGATCTGCTCAATAAAACAGGCAATCGTGTCGGCGCGCGGCGGCAGACGATAAAATGGATCGCCGAAAGTGCATTCCATCACCAGCACGTCGGCGGCAGGCAGCTCGGCTTGAGCGGCGGTATACGATTTCCCTAGCCGATAATCGCCGGTGTAGAGCATCGTCTCGCCTTCATGCTCGGCCAGCAGCATTGCGGAACCAAGCACATGCCCCGCCGAAAAAAGGGTGAGACGCG
>JBITAD010000591.1:3188-6421 GCA_044439945.1 Blastopirellula sp. JB062 | reverse complement strand
AATGCGAAGAGGCGACCGCGACTAACGACCGCACCAACTCGCCGAAAGGGGCGGCCGACGTGTTGTGCGCAAGGCCGACGATCGCTTTCAAGCTAGGATGCTGGAAATGGTTGGATTCGCTCCACGCTTAGGAAAGGCTCAACACAAGAGGGCCCGATCGAGCGGCGCTAGATTTTTCGTTTTAACGAGTAGTGCGTCGGGTCGAGGTGGGGCGGTTGGTCGTTCATGATTTCGGCGATGAGTTTGCCGGAGGCGGGCGACATGGAGAGCCCCAGCATGTTGTGCCCCGCAGAGACGTAGACGTTCGTAAGCCGCGGCGAGCGGTCGATAAACGGACGGCTGTCAGGCGTCATCGGCCGCCAGCCGTACCATTTTTCGACAATCGGTTGAACGTGCGGAAATTTGAGATATCGCTCGGCCCCTTGTTTGAGCAGGGCCAGGCGTTTTTCGCGGATCGAATCGTCGTAACCGGCGAACTCCATGGTCGAACCTAATCGGTACCCGCTCTCCCACGGGGTAACGCCGACATGATGTTGTTCCAGCAGCATCGGAAATCGCGGGCAGATCGCAGGCCGCGGCATGGTGATCGAATAGCCTTTGCCGGGCTGAATCGGAACGTTGCAGCCGATTTGCCGATTTAAAAATGGGGTCCAAGCCCCGGCGGCGATTAAAAACGCTTCGCCTTCGAGCGTGCCGCTTGACGTCTCGGCGGCGGTCGCCGTTTTGCCGTTGGCGACGAAACGATGGAACTCGCAACGCTCGCGAATCTCGACGCCGCGTCTTAGCAGCGTCTCGCGCCATGCCGTCATCAGGCGATCAGGGCGCAGATGGGCGTCGCCGCCAAAGAGCCAGCCGCCGGCCAGCCCAGGTTTTAACGCAGGTTCAAGTTCGTTGAGCGCGTCGCCGGCGTATGGGGCGGCGAAGACGTTAAACTCGCGCGAGAGCCGTTCGTTAACCTGGGCGAACGCGTCAAATTCATGACGATCTTGGTAGACGAAAAGTAAGCCTTGTTCCGTAAACTCGCAGCGCATCGCTTCGTCGGCGATGATTTGCGGATACAGGCGTCGCGACGATTGCAGCAGCGCGTGGATGCCGGCGGCCGATTGCATCATCGGCGCTTGTCGGCAGCGCAGCGCAAAACGGCAGAGCCAGCTCCAAAGCTTCGGCGACAGCCGAAAACGGATTGAGAAGGGAGAGTTCGATTTGAGCATTGACAACAGGGTCGGCAGCATCACCCCCGGTTGGGCGAGCGGCAAGACGTGGCTCGGCGAGACGTAGCCGCAATTGGCATGCGAGCAGGCGGCGCCCAATTCTCCCTTGTCGAGAAGAACGACCCGGCGACCTGATCGGGCCAGGTAATAGGCGGCTGCGGCGCCGACGACTCCGGCGCCGATCACGATGGTCGGCCGATTGCTCACGCGGTTCCGTTTCTTGCGTTAGGTTGCGGAAATGCCGAAGGCGAACGGATCGGCCGGGTCAACGACCAACTGCGAAACGGCGGTTACGAACGCCGAGCCGCGGATGGTCGGAATGATTTGACCGTCGACCAGGTCGTAACTCGCCTCGAAGACGCTGCCGGTGATCGATTGTTGCCGCCAGATTTCGCCGGGCGCCAGTTGACGATTCGCCGCCAGGCACGCGACTTTGGCCGACGTGCCGGTGCCGCAAGGCGAACGATCGTATTGCCCGCCCGGGCACAGGACGAAATTGCGGGCATCGACGTTGTTGCCGCCGCAAGCGGTCAGTTCGATATGGTCGATGCGGCCGTCGTCGGCGCCGGTTACGTTTTGCCGATCGATCGTTTGACGAACCGCTTGGGTAAACCGAAGCAGCTGGTCGCGGTCGGCGTAGTTCAGATCAAACTGGGGCGTTTTGACCAGATAAAACCAGTTGCCTCCATAGGCGACGTCGCCGACGACCTGACCGTAGCCGGGTACTTGCAGCGCTAGGTCGGCCTGATGGCGGAAGCTGGGGACGTTGCGCACGCTAACTTGGCCGTCGTCGTGCAGCGTGGCGACGACGTCGCCGACCGGAGTCTCGATCAGGTGGACCCCGGGGCTGATTTGGTTTTGATAAGCGAGCGTGGCGACGACCCCGATGGTACCGTGCCCGCACATGCCGAGCACGTCGACGTTGTTAAAAAAGATGACCCCGGCGGTCGCTTGCGGATTGAGCGGCGGGGTGAGCAGCGCGCCGACCGTCGCTTCCGAAGCGCGCGGCTCGGTACAGACGGCGGTCCGAAGCCAATCGAACTCTTCTCGGAAACGAGCCCGACGTTGCGAAAGCGGACCGTCGCCCAGATCGACGTTCGATTGGATGACTCGGGTCGGTTCGCCGCCGGTATGCGAGTCGACGACTGCAAGCGTCGTTACCGAAGTAGGGCGCAAGGGCACGATGTTCATTTTGGCCGAAAGGTTCGCTTAGACCGGAAGCGCGGGACGGGCGGCGATCGCTTGGCGAATCGTCTGCAAGATTCTTTCCCGTTCCGAGCCGATCAGCTGCAAGCGGGGAGGCCGAGTCAGCTCCGATCCGAATCCGCACTCTTGATTCGCCAGCTTGATATACTGCACCAGTTTTCGCTCGGTGTCGAGATGCAGCAGCGGCGAGTACCAGCGATAAATCTCCAGCGCTTCGGCGTAGCGACCTTGGCGCGCTAAGTCCCACAGCATGCGATTTTCGGCCGGAAACGCGTTGACCAGCCCCGAGACCCAGCCGTCGATGCCGAGGACGAAACTTTCGAGCACGACGTCGTCGACCCCGCAGAAAAGCAGGTATCGATCGCCGCACAGATTGCGGATGTCGGTAATGCGGCGCGTGTCTTCGGTCGACTCTTTAATCGCGACGAATTTCGGCTCGTCGGCCAAATCGGCGAACTCTTCGGGCGTGACGTCAACATGATAGGCGATCGGATTGTTATAGATCATGATCGGCAAATCTGAAGCGGCCGCGACCGAGCGAAAGTGGGTCGCCGTCTCGCGGCGATCGGTCGGGTAGACCATCGGCGGCAAAACCATCAGGCCGTCGGCCCCCAGTCGGGCGGCGTCGGCGGCGAATCGGCATGCCGTCCTCGTCGTATACTCGGCGACTCCCGCAATCACGGGGACCTTGCCGGCGAGCCGCTCGATCGCCGCGGCGAGCAGTTCGAGCTTTTCTTCATAATCGAGCGAACAATTCTCGCCCACGCTGCCGAGCATGATCATGCCGTGTACGCCGGCGTCGACCATTACGTCGAG
>JBITAD010000591.1:2469-3178 GCA_044439945.1 Blastopirellula sp. JB062 | reverse complement strand
ACGTCGAGATGCCGCAAAGTCGCGGGGATGTCAAGCGAATGGTCAAAATGAAATTGGGTCGTCGCCGCCGGAAATACTCCGCTCCACTCAACTTTCATTCGCGGATGGCTTTCAGGAAAGGGAGAAATCAAGAGCATTGTTTATTGTGTACAAAGACACGATAGGCGCTCCGCCTC
Organism: Blastopirellula sp. JB062; assembly: GCA_044439945.1. Taxonomy (GTDB): domain Bacteria; phylum Planctomycetota; class Planctomycetia; order Pirellulales; family Pirellulaceae; genus Blastopirellula. The sequence goes on along the minus strand of JBITAD010000591.1, from coordinate 3,002 downwards.
GTCAAGTCAACAAATTTTCGTAAAATCAAAGATTCGGCTGCCAGAATAAGGGTTTAACGAAGGGTGACCTGTGTCGTTGTCTGATCGGATTGCGGAGGAGCTAGCGGAGCGGATCCAGTCGCACGAAGCGTTGCCGGAACCGCTATCGATTGCAAACGTCGCCCGTGCGTTTGAAGTCAGCGCTTCGCCGGTGCGCGCGGCGTTTCAGCATTTGCTCGAATCTGGGGTGCTGATCAAAGACGAAGTCGGAAGGTTGGCCCCGAATCCGAAGCGTCGCGGCAAAGGCCGAGCGAAGAAGAAAGCTGCGCCGGAATCGAAGCTCGAAGTCCGTATTCGAGAGTTCATTATTCGTCGCAGCCTGGCGGGCGACGGCTCTTTTATCCGCGAAGAAGCGACGGCCGAACATTTCGCGATCAGTCGCACCGTGCTACGGCATTGGTTGGGGAAATTGGCTGGGCAAGGTTTCGTCGAGCATGTCGAGCGACGAGGTTGGCGGAGTCGCGTGTTTCAGTCGCAAGACTTGCGGCACTATT
>JBITAD010000591.1:0-2459 GCA_044439945.1 Blastopirellula sp. JB062 | reverse complement strand
CGAAAATTTGTAATTGATGGCGCGGCGCGCGGCGCGCCGCCAGTTGGAAGAGGACCATTTACGAGCGATCTTGGCCGGCAATCAGCCGGTGAAAAATGGCGCCGCGCGGCTCGATAATCGACTGCACGCCTATTGGATCGAGCTATCGCAAAATTTTTACATTCGCGATTTCTTCGCCCGGCATGGGGTGTTTCATGCGGCGATCTTCGATTTTGCCACGGTCGAAACGGCCGAGGTCGAAGCGATGGCCGCCCAACACTGCGAGATTCTCGAAGCGCTGCTCGCCCAGAACTGGAAAAATGCGGAAAAGGTGCTGCGCGAACATATCCGCTCGCAGATTCCGCGGGTCGAAAAAATGCTGGACCAGCTACGCGCAGCGCCTGATTAAGGGGCGCCCGGCTTGAGGAACGAGCCGATTCAACCGGCATTCGCCTGGATTTTTGGGCCTTGATCGGGGTATAAACGTGCATGCACGTTAGGGGGAATTGCACAAATTTTCGGCCGTTTCTTGGCTCCTTTTCGCGCCGTTTACGCCTAAAGAGATGAATCGCGAAGGTTTCACGTCGTCGGCGTCAGCGGTCGGCGGCGCCCGATGCGATCGACCGAGGTCGTTGCGACTGAGTAGTGCGGCGAGTGAGCCGAGGTCAAAGATTATGCCGGCGAGATAGGACACCCATGAACGGTCTGCTGCAAAAAATAATGTGGGCGCTTTTGCGATTTTGCCTCCGGTTTCGGTATCGGACCGAAGTTCGCGGGCTAGATCGTCTGCGCGACCTGAAGGGGCCGGTGTTGGTTTTGCCCAATCATCCGGCGTACGTCGATCCTCCGCTGGTCTTAAGTCATCTGCGCTTCGGCCGCTCGCTGCGTCCGTTGGTTTTCGCCGATACGTATCGCAGTTTGATTTTCTATCCTTTCTGCCAAGCGATCGACGCGTTTGAAGTGCCGAACCTGAAAAGTCATAGTCGCGACGCGCACCGCCAAACGACGGCGATGATAGATCGGGTCGTCGCCGGGGTCGAGGCAGGCAATGATTTTTTGATCTATCCCTCGGGCCGATTAAAACGTCAATCGGCCGAATTGATCGGCGGCGCCCGAATCACGCATGAATTGTTGACTCGCTGCCCGCAGTTGCAAGTGATCTTGGTGCGTACCGAAGGGATGTGGGGAAGCCGGTTCGGCTGCGCCCAAACGGGCGATGTGCCCGACTTGGCCGGCGCCGCCTGGGTTGCGCTGGGCAGTTTGCTGTCGAGCTTGTTGTTTTTCGTCCCGAAACGGAAGGTAACGATCACGGCCGCGGCGATCGATCGAGATCAACTGCCGCTGGAAAGCAAAGAGTCGCTCAACCGTTTTTTGGAGTCGTGGTACGACGCCGAAGGGGAAGAGCCGCCGACTTTCGTGCCGTATCACCCTTGGCTGGGTCGGCGCGAATTTGATTTTGACGCCGTCCAGCGCCAAGCGGCCGTCGACGCGTCGAGCGTAAAAGCCGAAACGAAGCGGAGCGTCGCCGAAATGTTGGCCGACCATCTCGGCCGCGATTTGGAAGAAAGCGAAAACGAGCCGACGACGACGCTAGACGCGTTAGGGCTCGATAGCTTGGAGCGAATGGATATCGCGCTTGAAATGGAGCGCGAGTTCGGGTTTCGCAGCAATCACGTTCCGACCTCGATCGGCGAAATGTGGTTATTGGCCGAAGGACGGCTCGCGGCGGACGAGAACGAGGAAGCGACGATCCCCAAAATTTGGCACGCCGCCGCCAAAGACGACGCAAAGACGCCGCAAGCGTTGGCCGACACCCTGGCCGAAGCTTTCGTTTTACGCGCGCTAGAGCGGCCGGGGGCGGTCGCCGCGGCCGATCAACTGTCGGGCGTGCTGACCTATCGCAAATTGTTGACCGGGGTTTCTCTGCTGGCCAAACGATTCGCCCAGCTCGAAGGAGAAGCGGTCGGCATCTTATTGCCTGCATCGGTCGCCGCCGACACGGCGTTTCTAGCGCTTCAAATGGCTGGCAAACTGCCGGTCATGCTGAATTGGACGACCGGCGACGCGGGGCTGCGGCATGCGATTGAAAAAATGGAAGTGAAAAACGTCGTCACTTCCGCGCGGTTTCTCGATCGATTGGGAATTCATATCCCCGGCGCCGAGATCGTCAACCTAGAGACGCTGCGAGGCGAGATCGGCAAATGGGAGCAGTTTGCGACCTATGCGGCGACTTACGTCGCTCCGCGCTCCTTCGTCAGAAGTTTGCCGAAACCGGATCGCGACGCGCCGGCCGCGGTGCTGTTTACGTCCGGATCGGAGACGTTGCCCAAAGCGGTTCCGCTTTCGCATCGCAATTTGATCGATGACATCAACGCCGGCGTCGACTCGATGCAGTTTCGACAAAGCGACGTGCTGTTCGGGTTTTTGCCGCCGTTTCATAGTTTCGGCTTAACGGCGGCGTTTCTGATGCCGCTGCTGAC
>JBITAD010000590.1:0-6433 GCA_044439945.1 Blastopirellula sp. JB062 | reverse complement strand
GTAATCGAGTTGACCGTACCTTGGTTGGTCACTTGCGTATCGGTAATGTACGGGACGCGTTGGCCCACCTGAATGAAGGCAGGCTGGTTGTCCATGGTCATCACGTGCGGCCGAGCGAGAACTTCCATCCGGTTATCTTGCTGCAACGCGCGAATGAGCACGTTGACCGACTCGCTGGCGGCGGAAAAGACGAAACCGCCGTATCCTAGCCCCGGATTAGTTCTTCCGAGACCGAGGTCGGATAAACCTTGCGACCCTACGGCGCTGGCCGTCGCCAAGCTGGCGGCGCTGGCCGAGTTGCCCAAAGGATTGTTGTTGAAATCAAAGCCTGGGTCTAATTGGCCGCTCGAGACGGTACTGCGATCAAAAAGTAACGAATCTTGCAGTCCGAACTCGAAGCCGAGTTCTTCGATTTTGCCCAACTGAACGTCGGCGATCAAAACTTGAATCGCCACCATCGGCGGCCTTGCGTCTAACTCCTCGACAATTTTGACTATCTCTTTGAAGTAACGCGGGGTGGCCGTAATGATCAAGCTATTGCTGAACGTCTCGGGCACGACGATCACTTCGCGAGCGATCTGCTGAAACGAGCTAGTCAAATTCGGGTCAATCGATTGCAGTTGACTCTCGTTTTGCAATAAATCGGTCAGAGACGCGGCGACGAGATCCGCGTTCGAGTTCTTCAAACGAACCACCAACATTTGGCGCTGCTGGACGTCGTCTTGATCTAGCCGCAGTAAAATCGCTTCAACCACCGCCAGATCAGACGCCGAGCCGGAAGCGATAATACTGTTGGTACGAGAGTCGACCGAAAAACGAATCGGCACCAGCGAGCTTTCGCCGCCAGCGCCAACCTGAAACGGCAATTGCCCTTGCGTCTGCCCTTCGTCTAGGCCGAAGAGCGTTTCGAGCATGGTCGCCAATTGCGTGGCGTCGCCGTTGACAATGGTGAAAACCTTGATTTGCGATTCGGCCGAAGGCTGAGCGTCGAGCCGTTGAATAAGCGCGGAGATCAACTCCATGCTTTCCTTCGGCGCTCGTACGACCAGCGCGTTCGAGCGCGTATCGGCCGTGATCTGGGCGTCGGTCAAAATGCCTGACTTTAGCAACTGACCGTCGCGAGAATCCAGCGTCATGAACGAGAGCATCGCGGCGCGAACTTGCGCCGCCGTGGCGCCCCCGCCTTGCTGCTGTCCGCCGGTCGTCGCTTGCGGAGTGCCCGATATCGCCGATTGCAGCACGGTCGCCAGATCTTCGGCAAGCGAATTCTTTAACTCGAAAACGCGCAGTTCCATCGTCGATTCGGCCGCCGGCACGTCGATTTGTCGAATTAAATATTCGACTTCAGCCATATCGCGCGGGCTTGCCTGAACGATCAACGCATTACTGCGATAGTCGGCCGTCGAACGGACGCGTGGGTTGAGATTTACCGGATCAGCGTAGAATTCGGTGACCCGCGTTTGAGCGTCGGCGGAAGAAATATACTTAAGCTGAAACACGCGTAACTGACGTTCCGGGCCGGTCGGTTGATCTAATTTATCGATCAAATCCAAGATGCCGTCGACGCTTTGTTGGCGACCGATCAACAAAATGGCGTTCGGTCGGCCGAGCGGCGTGATGCTGACCTGTCCGTAACGAGTTTGCAGCAAATCTTCGTAAAGTTGTTGGATGGTTGCGGCGACCGCCTCGCTGTTGGCGTGCAGCAGTTCGCGAACTTCAATAACGGGTTGCGTTTCGGCGCTTAATCGTTCGATATCGTTAATGATGCGAGTGATACGCTCAACGTCGCGGCGATGCCCGCGAACCACAATCACGTCGAGACCTTCCAAAAATTCAATCTGCACCGGACCGATCAACCCGGCGTCATCTTCCGGTCCGATGGTCACCTCTTCGGCGTCGGCCGGTTCGAGCTCGGGGGCTGGGGCCTCGGCCGGGGGTTGCTCGCCGGCAGCGGGTTCGGGCTGTTGATCGCCGTCGGGCTGAAAAATCATCGCCGCCATGTCGCCGCTCCAGCGCAACTCTTTCTTTCCGGCGACTTCTTTCAGCGCTTCGAAAATTTCGCGTTTTGCGACGCCGTTGCCTGTATCGGCGATCGGGGCAAGCGCTTCTTCGACATCGGCGCGCTTCGCATTGCGGAGCGACACCAAATCAGTGCGATAGGCGTCGGATCGTCGCGGCGAGTCGATTGCACGGACGACTTGCGACCACGCCTTGGCGGCGTCTTCGACCCCGCGTAAGCGTACGACGTTGTCGTTCCGATAGATCTGCATGGCCACTTTTTTGTCAGTCTTGGTCGGCAAAGTCAGCGTGGCGATCGCCCCTTCGGCGGTCAGTGCGACCGGCGGTCGTTCGCCCAATAACTGGGCGGTCCGAGATTCGACCTGACGCCAATCGGCTTGGCGTAACTTGACTTCGATTTCGACTAGGCCATTGCCAAGCGAGCGAGTCTGCTGATGGCGCGAGTTTTCGTCCGGCGTTGCCGCTTTGACCGGCGCCACGTTCGACTTGCCTTCGCGGAGGTAGCCCGAGCGTTTTAGAAACGCTTCGACCTGCTTTTGCACCTGGTCGGGAGCCGCGACGACAAGTTCGCCCCCTTTGGCATCGGCCGTAAAAGTCGCACCTTTCTCTTGGGCGTATAGCTGACGAAAGACTTCTAGCAAATTTTGCAGGCGATCGGGCTGGACCGAATAGCTGCGTATTTCGCGATGATTGCCTTCGGACTGGGCCTGCGCCGGCGCCTGCCGAACAGCTCCGGCGAATGAGATCGCCACTAAGAGCGCGACGATAAGAGACTTTTTCCGTCCCAAAATGCAATGAAGCATTAGCTAAACCCTTCTCCGGATTTTACGCCCTGGGGGCGAATCGACCGCGCACGTTGAATCACTGTTTTATTCGGTAGAAGGGTATTAATCGCTACAAGCATTCCTTCCCTAATTGGCGATACCACCCCACCAGCGTGGCAAGCTGTGACGGTTCGGCAAGCGGCGGAGAAACGAATGCTAGACAGCAACTCCGCCGCTAGCGTTCAAATCGCGTAGACGAGCGATCCGCAGCGCGCGGAAAGAGACAATCGATCGACAGTTTGCCTGAGCGAGAATTACAACTCGGTCGTTTTACGCGCATCGCTTAAAGGCTGACCGATGCGTAATTGAACCGGGTCGTCGCCAAGTTCGATCTCAATGAATTTATCGCCGACCGATATGAGCTTCCCTTTGAGCTGACCGATTTCAAACTCTTCGCCCGGTTTCAGTCGCAACATCTTATTTTTGGTCCGCAAACTGACCCACGCTTCGGGCTGTTGCCCCGAAACGACGGTAGCGGTTAAGTAGGCGTGCTTCGCATCGTCGAAAGAAGGTTTCGGTTCGGGTTTCGGATCTTCCGGTTTCGGCTCGACCACGGCGATAACGAACTGCTTGGAATCGAGCACGCTTGGTTGACGATCGTCATGCACCATGACCGTAAACTTATAGTCGCCTAATTCTTCGGGCTTCCAGCTTAGCGTGCCGCGTTCGCTGATTTGCAAACCTTCGGGCGCGTCGTCGCCCAGCTTAAAGGTCAAGCGGTCTTTTTTATCCGGATCTTCCGCTTTAACGGCGTAGCTAAAAGTGCGACCTTGCTCGGCAGTATGTTTGTCGGTCGAGACCAATCGAGGAGGCGTGTTGCCGGGACGAAAAAAGTCTCGCGCTAAAATGACCTTTTGATAATCGGTCAGTTCGCCTTTGGCCAACGCTTTGCGGCGCATCTTGTCGGCTTCGACCAATTGGTCGACCCCCTCGATGCCGAGCGCTTCGACGGTCATCGCAACTTCCAGGTTTTCCGAGTCTGGCAACGGGCGCAACACCAGCGACTTGATTTTGTGCAAAATGTCGAACGCGTAAAATTCGTAGCAAAATTGCGTGACTCGCGCCAGCGGCGCGCGGGCTCGAATGCTAAACGCATATTCGGCGTGCATCCCCACTTTTTTTCCGCTGAGCGGCTTGATTACGACTTCTTCAAATCCGACTTCGCCCACTTTTTCGTGTAGCCAATGCGAATACAGTGATTGCGAAGCGCGATACTCCTCGGGCAAGCTGTGATCTCGATAGGTCGCCAGTCGCTGCGCGGCCTGCAGCGCTTGAATCTCGACGAATTCTTCGTCGCTGATCTGCCGACGAAGCGAATCTAGCTGGTTCTGCCGTTGATCATACGCGCTGGCATAGCGACCGTAGCCCAGGTAAAGAACGCCGCAGACGGCCAACAGGCCGACCAAGCTGACCAAGATTTTTTCGCGTTGATTCATGATCCGCTCTCCTCCGTCGATTGCTGACCAGAGTCATCGTCTGCGGCAGGCGACGATTCGGTCGGCGAACCCGTCTCTTCGTTGGACGCGGTTTCTTCGGTAAATCGCTCTTCGGTCGGCTTGGCGACAAGGATTCGCTCTTGAAAATTCCAGTGATAACCGGAAACGTCGGCCTGCTTGCTGCCAAGATTGCTAACCAAGTGGCGCTCGTCGCGAAGCGACGATTCCAGCTTTTTGATTCCCCCCTCGTCGGCGACGTATCCGTCGATCGTGATGACGCCCCCTTCAGATTGCAAGGCGTCCATATTCAGACGCGTCAGTATCGTTTCTTCCGCCGGCGGCAAATTCGACGCCAGCCAATACGTTTGGTCGAGCCATTGAATATTGGTGTCGAGCCAGCGATCGATTTTTTCAACGTCGTTTTGCTGCAAAACCGCCGCTTGGTTCGATTCTTTGAGACTAGATAATTTGCGTTGCGCCGCTTCGATCTCGCCGTCGATCGAGGCGAAACGGAGCCAGATCCATCCGATCACCAGCGCCGCGGCGATTGCCGCGACCGAACTGTACGTCACATACTGACGTCGCTTGCTCGGAGGCGGCGGACGACGGCGCGGGTTCCGCAGATCTAGGGAACGAGACGAAGGCGCGGCCTGATCGGCCAATAACCCTAACAGCCCGGCGTAGCGCCCCCGATTGTTCAGCTTTTCGGCGCCGCTATATTTCACGGCTGGGCTTGAGAACGGATCGTACAGTTCGGCAGGCAATCCTAAAGCGGACGCCAGCGAGGTTTGCATGGCGGAAAGCTCTTCGTCGCCGACCAAAACAATCTTTTCGACGCTATGCGCACCCAACTGATTGCGAGCGGCGATTAGCGTACGTCGCGCTTCCAACTGCAACGCTTTCAGGCGATCTTCGCTGCCTACCTCGCCGGGCAAGCGGGTCGAGCGCGTAAAGACGACGGCGCCTTCGTCGATGACCGTCAGCTCGATATCGTCGGAACTCGATTCGACGACCAACGCGACCGACGAAGCGTGATGCGGATCGCGCGCCATTAACGAAGCGGCGGCCAGCGGTCGCACGCCGACATGCTCGACTGCCAGCGAAGCCGAAGCGCAGGGCGTCTCGACTGTTTTTAAACCTTTGCCAGAGATGCCGGCCGCTAAGATCGTCGCTTGGCCGACCGCATTGGTTTCGATCGGCGCGTAGTCGAGCAGCCAGTCGTCGGTCAGCGCCGTAAACTCGCGGATCGCGGCGAAACGGACCATGTCTGGCAATTCTTCCGGCGGCGCAGGCGGAAGCGTTAAGACATGCAGTTCGACGGCGCTGCGCGGCAAAGTCACGCTAACCGGACCGGCGGCGATATTGCGATCCGTCAGCGCGGTACGAATCGACGCGGCGAGGTCGTCGGTACGCGGCGCCGCAAAAGCCGATTCGATCGTCACGCCCCCGCTACGAGGCCGCGCGACGACGACCCGGATTTCGTTGCCGTCCCATTCGATTCCAATCAATTTCGCCATAAGGCGTACGCTCCGATTTAGTTGGCTGCGTCGGAAAAACCAAGCCCGATACCTAGCACTTCCAGCGGATGCCCGCGCCCGAGATGGCTGATATCTCTCCACAATAATAGCCGCGGCTCAGGCTGAGTAGCGTCAATTACGGCTTCGTGCCGACTAAAAGCGAGTCCGCCTTCGTAATAACCGACAATTTGCGCTCGGTGGACGTCTCCGCCGGCGTTGATTAGCGGCAGCAACGTTTTCATCTCTTCCAGCGTGACGACGCCTTCCAGCCAGATCCATGTTTCGTAGGCGCGGAGCGGATTTTCTTCATCCGCAACCGGTATTCGCTGCGCGATGATCGCCTCGGCCGCTTCTTCCGTCATGCCGGGAATCGCAACCAGCAGCTCGCGCGGAGCTTGGTTGATATTGATGCGGCCTGGAATAATCGGCGCTTGGTTGACGGTCAGCAACTCCATAAAATCAGGCATCCACTCGGCGGCGGATAACTGCTGAAACGGCGATTGCATATATTGAGTTCGCCCCCCCTGCCCTGAATCGCTTTGCGGGCTGATCGCCACGACCGCGTCAATCAGGTCGAGAGCGCTGGTAAACGTCGCTTTCGGCTCTTGGCTGAAATCAAGGTTGACCGAGGTGACGA
>JBITAD010000589.1:0-6437 GCA_044439945.1 Blastopirellula sp. JB062 | reverse complement strand
AAAGTAGCCCCGTCGGTACGCGAAAGTTGTACCAAGGCATACAGACGATCCACTTCGTCGGCCGTCACGGGACGACGAAACGCCTGCGAAGCGAAACGGGTCAAAATACGCCGAGCGGCAACTTCTTCCGTCATCCCTTCTTTGCCGGGGTAAGCGACGAAAATGTTGCGATGCGCCTCCGGATAATCTTCGGCACGTACGTTCGGCGGACCGATCAACTTGACGCTAGTTACCACCAAGTTGCGATCGCGCAGTTTCGGATCGGGATGGTCAGGTTCATAAAGATCGTTCGTAAACGAAACTTGAAGCTGGTATTTCCCCTTCTCGAATTGTCGTTTGATCTCGTAGTTTTGCTCTTTGCCGCGTAACGCATCGACGGGAAAATTGTGCTCGTCATCATTCAAGACGACGCGCATATTGGGCAGATCGTCGCCGGCTCGCGTCCCGAAGGCGCGCAGCGAAAGTCGATACTCGCCCGGCGTCTCGACTTCAAACTCGGTCGTCGCCGTGTTGTGGGAAGGAAAGCGAAGGACGCCTTTGCTCGACTTGCCGTCGCGCATTTTAAAGCCGTCAATCGACTGATTGCGAATCAGGCTATCCGGATCGGTCACGATCGCTCGGCTTGCGATCGTCTCCGCCGCGTCATAGTACTTCTCTAACAATAACGGCGAGAGCGAGAGAACGTCGCCGATATTGTCAAACCCATAGCCGACGTCATCCGCCGGAAACTCTTCCGACGCTTTGAAATCGACTCCGACAAGATCGCCGATCGTGTTTTCGTACTCGATCCGATTAAGTCGGCGAATCGTTTCGCGACCTGGATCAATCGGCCCGTCGCACGAATAGTCGGCCAACGCGGCGCGAATCCACTCGACGGCGTCGCCCATCTCTTCGGCCGACGGCTGCGTCGCTTCGCTGGGCGGCATCGTCCCGGAAGCCAGCATATCGAGCGTTTTTTGCCAGGTCTTGCGACCGGTGGTCATCACCTGCTCGGCTTTCGTAAACGAATCGAAATCGACTCCCGATTCGGCGAAATCGCCTGCGTGACAATCGGCGCAATACTTCTTTAAAAACGGCTTAACTTTTTCGTCAAAAGCAGGTTGGTGTTGCGCGGGATCCGCCGACAGCGACGTAACGATCGCTAGCAATAGCGCAGACGATAGTAGCGATGGAAATCGCAAGGCTGGAATCCAAATGACAGGTGGGAATGAGGCGTGAGAAATGGGATATGCCGAGGGTGGGCCAAACGTGGCGATATCCGCAGTTCATTATACAAATCGGCGATTGGCTCGTCCAATAAATAACCGATTTCCCATCCAGCGCTAAAGCGCGCGGCCTGATGCAACAGACGCGTGATTCGTGCAAGACGGCAGGAAATCGCCGCTATTAGAGGGGGCGATTTCCCTGATTTGCTCGATCCAACCGATTAAGCGACCGCTTTGACTTGATCGATCGAGTAAAACTGTTGGATCGCATCGACGACGCACTTTTGTTCGGCGGCGGTCAACTCGGGAAAGATGGGTAAGCTTAACACTTCCGCCGCCGCTTTTTCGGTTTCGACCAGCGAATGGTGCTCGCCCATATTCGCGAAGCAAGCTTGTTGATGCAGCGGAACCGGATAATAGATTTCGCTGCCGATCTTTTGGTCGGCCAAGTGCTTGCGCAACTCATCGCGACGACCGTCCGGCACGCGAATCGTATATTGATTCCAAGCGTGCTTATGTGCCGCTTGGCCCTCGGGCAAGGTCACGCATTGGTCCATGCCAGCCGTTTTGAACAGTTCGTCATAGCGCGCCGCGTTTTCGCGACGCATCTCGGTCCACTTCGCCAGATGGGCCATTTTGACTAACAGCGTCGCCGCTTGAAACGTGTCGAGACGGCTGTTGATCCCAACCACCGAGTGATAATAGCGCGGTTCCATGCCGTGCCCGCGATATAGTCGCAGTTTGGCGGCCAACTCTTCGTCGTTGGTCGTCATCATGCCGCCGTCGCCCATGCCGCCCAAGTTTTTGGTGGGGTAAAAGCTGAAACAGCCGACGTCGCCGATCGCACCGACCGGTTGGCCGTCATATTCGGCCAAAATCGCCTGACAAGCGTCTTCGATCACGCGCAGATCGTGCGCCATGGCGATCGCATTGATCGCCGTCATATCGGCCGCCTGACCGAACAGGTGAACCGGAATGATCGCTTTCGTCTTGGGCGTCACCGCAGCGGCGATCGAACTGGGATCCAGATTAAACGTTTTCGGATCAATATCGGCGAACACCGGCTTTGCACCCAATCGCCAGACCGCGCTGGCGGTCGCAAAAAACGTGAAGCTCGGCACGATCACTTCGTCGCCGGGGCCGATCTCGTAGGCCATCAGCGCCAGCAACAAGGCGTCGCTCCCCGAAGCGCAACTAATGCCAAACTTCGCCTGAGAAGCTTCGGCAATTTGATTTTCTAATTCAAAAACTTCCGGGCCGAAGACGAACCGTCCTGAATCAAGGACATTTTCTAGCGCCGCGACAAATTCGGTCTGCAAAGGGTTATTGCCGCGTGCGACATCCAACAGCGGAACCGAAGCGGGACGGCCCGCCGACTCTTGAGCGCTCATTCCTTGATTCTCCGTGCTTCCTTGCTTCGACCGCTTGTTCTACCAACGAACTTCGGGCCTCTCGCGAAAAGCTAGAAAGAACCAGTCGAAAGGTCAAGATCAAGCGAAACGCCCGCTAGCAACGTCGTCTATACGGCCGCGTTAAACTCTGGGCGATATTTGGCGACCCCGCCGGCAAGCGGCGCTTCGCGATAAAAAATCGCCATAAACGCCTCGTCCGGAACGCCGACGAATTCGGAACGTACGTTCCATTTTGAAGCAGGCTGAAATCCATATTTCGGATAGTACGCCGGATCGCCCAGCACAATCACAAACGACGCTCCGCTCTCGCGCAACTGGGCAAGTCCCGTCTTGATCAATTGGGCGCCGACCCCGCGCCGCTGCGATTTGGGCAATACCGAAACCGGGGCGAGCCCCCACCCGGCGACGGTCTCCTCTTCGCTTTCAATCGTCGCCGGCGTAAAGAGGACCTGACCGATAATTTCCCCTTCTTCTTCAGCGACCAGCGAGAGTTGCTCGCAGTCAGCGACCCGCAATTGATCGACGATTTCGCGCTCGATCGGCGTCGGAAAGGCTGCCAATAACAGACTTTGTATTGCGGCGACGTCGTCAGGCGTCTCGGGGCGAATTCTCATGGGGCGCTCACTCAGGGGTATCGATAGCCGATCAAACGTCGATCGCAGCTTGAATCTGACGGTGCAACCCAGATGTCGAGGTCGCTACGACCGTCGGTCGACTCCAGTCGACCTCGTCGCCGCCGACGCTGCGAACGACTCCGCCAGCTTCTTCCACCAGCAACACGCCGGCCGCGACGTCCCATATTTTAATGCTCGAAGCCCAATAAGCGTCAAGCTTTCCGGCGGCGACGTAAGCCAAATTCAACGCTGCCGACCCCAAGCGACGCACCGCCTGACAACGGACCAGCACTTCAATGAACTGCTGAATCTCGGGCGACTCGCGCTGTACGCCGGGGCCGAAGCTGGCGGCGACCAGCGCTCCTTCGATATCGTTCACCTGACTGACCTGCAGTTTCTCGCCGTTCAGCGTCGCCCCTTTGCCCCGCTCGGCGGCAAAGCATTGATCATGCACCGGGTCATAAACGACCCCGGCAATCACTTGATCACGATGTTGTAATGCCAGCGAAACGGAATAGTTTGCTAGCCCATGAACATAGTTGGTCGTACCGTCTAACGGATCGGCAATCCAACGAAATTCATGCTCCGCCCAATCGGCGCTGGCCGGCGTTTCTTCCTCGCCCAAGAATCCATGATCTGGAAAGGCGTCGAGTACGATCTTTTGAATCGTTTTTTGTGCGTCGACATCGGCTTCGGTCACCAGGTCGGCAGGCCCCTTTTCACGGATCCGAAATTTCCCTTGCCAATCCAGCAAGACTTTGCCTGCGGCTCGGGCCGCCGTTTCGCAAGTCGTTATGTAATCAGACATTTGGCTCACTACGCATTTCGCTAAACAGATCCTCGGTCAAACCGACTTCGCCGCTTATGATAGAGGATTGACCGCTACCGCGAACGGCCGCTTGCCGCGGCGAAAAAAAATCAAAAAGTTTCGGCCAAGTTTTGACCGCCAAATAGTAGACAATCGCACTTACTCTGGTATCATGACGAGAAGAAGGGCGTCACCAAAGGCATCATACCAATCATAAAGCCTTGCCTCACGGGCAGCATTCCGGCCTCTTCTCTGTTCCGGCCCCGTCACTCACCTCGGTGAGCGACGGGGTTTTTTTATTTTTCTCTCCCATGCAATTTTCGTCGCTATGCCCGCCGCATCTACTTGGACGCTTCCCACGTCGACATCTGTTCCGCACGAATTTGCATCTACCAACTTGCAGTTAGCGGTTCGCATCGCCGATCAACTCGACCTGCAACTTGCCGATATCGAATCGGGCCGCGAACAAGCGCTCTCGCTCGAACTAGACGCCAAGTCGCCGCTTGAGTCTTACGTTCGCGAAAACGATCTGGTATTCACGAGCGAAGAAGCGCCAGACGCCCCGGTTCGCACGCAAGTTTATATTCGTGGGCTTGCCGACGAAGCGGCTTGCGAACTGATTCTTTCGCGGCAAACTTCGCTGCTTGACTGCGCCGCTCCGATGTCGCTGCGACTGCCGGCCAATCAGCCGTTGCGTCTGTCGAACGACCGCTTAGTCTCCGCCCAGTCAAGCGACTTGGGAGGCGACGACCTGGCGCTGCTCCTTCAGGCGGACGCTCAAACCGCTTGTTGCCTGCTGTTCTATCCTGGCGACGCTGACCAAATCGAAGTCTCCGCGTCGCACCTAATCGTCAGATGCTTTACCGCTCCGCTCGAAAAAGGGGTGATCCGCCGGGTTCGGGCCCGTCTCTTCTTCGCTTCGCTCGACGGCATCGAGTCGACGCTGACCGCACAATATGCGAAGTTTCGCCAATCCGAATTGCCGCTGACAACCTGATCGCCGGCCGCCGTCTTCGGCCGTGAAAGGGGGATGAAATCGGCGCCCTTTTCAGTTAGGCTGAGATTTTTATCACCCCCCTCTCTCTCAGCGAGACGTCGTCCCAATGTCGATCGAGTTGCGAAACCAGCTTTTTGAACAACTAGACCAAATTGTTCTTGTCGACCCCCATTCGCATATCAATCCGCACAGCCCGGCATCGACGACGCTGGCCGATATCTTGGGCTATCACTACTACACTGAGTTGTCTCATTCGGCTGGCATGCCGAAAGATCAGATCGAAGAAGCGGGGCTGGATCCGAAGGAAAAAGTGCGCCGCCTGGTCGAAAATTTCGGTCCGATCGAAAACACGATTCAATACAGTTGGTTCATTGAGTTCGCTCAAAAAATGTTCGGTTTCGCCGACGAGCGGCTGACGACCGACAACTGGGAAGCTTTGTACGACTCCGCCGCCGAAAAAATGGCTGGCGACGATTGGGAAGCAACTGTCCTGCGCGAAAGCAAGTTGTCTGGCGTCTTTTTAACAAATGACTTTGACGACGCGCTCGAAGGGTTCGATACCTCTCGTTATATCCCCTGTTTGCGAACCGACGATCTGGTCTTTCATTTAGCCAAACCGGAAGTCGCTCAACGACTTGAAGCGGCGACCGGCGTCTCGGTCGACGGACGGGCTTCGCTCGCCAGCGCGCTCGACAAGTTGTTCGATCACTTCGTCAGCAAAAACGCCAAGGCTTGTGCAATTTCGTTACCGCCCGATTTCGCGCCGCATTACGTTAGCGACAATCGCGCCGAGACGGCCGTTAAAAACATTTTGGGGAAAGGCCCCGACGCCGATCCGAACGATCGCGCCGCGGCCGCAAATTTCGTCTTTTGGTCGCTTGCCGAGCGTTGTCGTCAGCACAAGTTGCCCTTTGATTTGATGATCGGCGTCAATCGCGGCGTCTACGAAACAGGCGTCTACCAAGGACAAGACTTGTACGACAGCCGGGTTTCGCTCATCCAGTATCGCCAACTTTTCAACGCGTTTCGCGACGTTACTTTTCCGGTTTCGGTGTTGGCCAGCGTCACCAACCAAGAGTTAGTCAGCTATAGCTGGATCTTCCCCAACGTGGTCGCAAACGGTCATTGGTGGTACTCGAACACGCCGGCCTATATCGAACAAGATCTTGCCGCGCGACTCGAAGCGATTCCGCAAACCAAGGTGATCGGTTACTACAGCGACATGTACAAACTGGAATTCGGGATGCCGAAATTCGCCATGTTCAAGCGAATCTTGGCGAAAGTCTTGGCCGAACGATTTGTGATCGATCGCGGTTGGAGCGAAGAGCGCGCCTATGAGCTAGGCCGCACCGTCCTTCGCGGCAATGTCGAATCAATCTTCGGCGTCAACGGCTAACGCGA
>JBITAD010000588.1:0-6442 GCA_044439945.1 Blastopirellula sp. JB062 | reverse complement strand
CAAGTATGAGCTTGTTTTGTACGGCGCTTGATCTCAGGTCTTGCCTGCCGATGATCATTCCAAGGAAAAACAGGCTTAACCAAGGAAGTACCGCCCGAAATCCGTTATAGAAAAGATTGAGTAATCCCCCGTTCAAGGTCCAAAGGTTTTCGTAATGAAGCGTTTCAAAGTCCCAATTCGTCTCAAAATTGATGCTGAAAACAAGGGCCGCGAATAAGGGGACAAGAGATCCTGCGGCTACCCATAGTTTGGGCGTACTAAGGGTGGCGAGCAGCGCGGCTGCCAGGTAGGCCACGCCGTAAACCCGCAGAATGTCAGCAGGCCAGAGAATAAGATTGGCGTAACCAATTGCGAGAAAAAAAAGGCCTCGACGCCATAGGCGTCGCCTCGGAATATTATCGGAGCGGAGAACTTGCAGCGATACGCCGATGCCCGCCAAAATCATGAACGCTGCGGCCGGCCGCCCGGCAATCTTGTCAATCAACCAGCCTAGCGCGTCGCCGAAATGCTTGTTTGAAAGCACGGTGGCGAAGTGGATAAGCGCCATTCCGCCGATTGCGATAGCGCGAGCGACATCGAGACCGAGGAGCCGGGAATTCGTTTCAGGGGTTGCCATGTCAGCGGTCGTTGACGAACAGTTGAGCCGTCTGGATGCGCGGATTGATTCGGGCGCCAGCGAATCCGCATAATCAAGGCTAAGGCAGGCGATCTGTTCATGCCAGTAGGGCTGAGCGAGTTTGAAGGCATCGCGATCGCGTCACGCTCTGCCGGCTGAAGAGGGTGAGAGAGCGTCTGTCGGTGCGTAGAAAAATTGCCAAGATAGACGTGAAAAGCAAGCCGGGATGACGCCTGTTTACTAGGGGGCGTTGCTGGAGATGAGGCCCAAGGCGCGCTCGCTGCGACCGTCGGCATCGCCTCTCGTTCGCAGTTCTGGTTCGATATTAGTAAGAAGGGCGCAATGCGAAACGCCAAAGCTGGATGCCAGCTTTGGCGTTATATGGCTTGTCGGCGATTGACGCTTGCGACGCGGCGCAGGCTAGTCAGGCGTTTAGACGCTGATCTTGCCGATTTTGACTTTGGTGTAGAGTTGGCGGTGGCCCGTCTTGCGGCGCGAGTTTTTGCGGCGGCGAAACTTTTGGATGACGAGCTTGGGGCCTTGTACGACGCCGACCACTTCGGCCGTGACCGAGGCGCCGTCGAGTACCGGCTTGCCCAGTTGGACCCCATCTTCGCCCGAGACGCACAAAACCGACCCAAAAGTCAGTTCGTCGCCGGTCGAGGCGTCGGCGCGATAATCGATGCGCAGTTCCTGGCCTTCTTCAACTTTGATCTGCTTGCCGTCTTCTTTGATGATCGCGTACATGGCCGGAACCTGAAAGCTTGCCGAATCGGTGATTTACTTCGTGTCTACAAGTTAGACTTCCGCTAGGCGGCGTCCAGCTTGAAAGGGGAAACCTTCAAAGATAGAAAAACGAGAGGCGTTTGTCGAGCCCCCAACGCCCCCGCCGCGTCAGATTCTTGACGGGCGGGGCCGGGATGCTGGCGCCTCTTTCGAGGGGGTTAGCGGCGAGCCGGCTCGTCGAAGTGTAGGCGGCGCCCGTCGGCGTCGACGCATTCGACTTCGAGATGCTCGGGGAAAAACGATTCGCTGCCATAGATCTGGACGACGATTTTCGTGTCTTCTTCGATCCGGGCCAGTTCGCGTCGTTTTTTGTTATTCAGGTAAGTGGCGACTTCGTCGTTGACCCGAATGGTGACGTGCGACGCCCCTTCGTAATGGGCGGCGGCCAGCAGCATGCGGACGACCTCGATCGCCATGCTTTCGGCCGATTTGACGACCCCGCGTCCTTTGCAGCAGGGGCAGTCTTTAAAGACGCTCCGTTTTAGGCTCGGGCGGACGCGTTGACGCGTCATTTCGATCAAGCCGAACGGGCTGGTTTTTAAGATCTTGGTGCGAGCGCGGTCTCGTTTGACCGAATCGCGGAGGGCGCGCTCGACGTTGCGGCGATGCTTTTCGCGCCGCATGTCGATAAAGTCGTTCACCACGACCCCGCCGAGATCGCGGAGACGCAACTGGCGAGCGATTTCTTTGGCGGCCATCAGGTTGAGTTGGTAGGCCGCTTCTTCAGCGGTGCCGTCATAGCGGAAATTGCCGCTGTTGACGTCGATTGCGACTAACGCTTCGGTTTGATCGATCACGATCGAGCCGCCGCGGCGCAGCGGCACTTCGCGCTGATTGATGCGGCTAATTTCTTCGTCTAGGCGATACTTGTGGAAGAGAGGGTCTTTGCTTTCGTATTTTTTCAGGCGATTGACGTGCCGCGGCATTACCAGTTGCAGGAACTCTTTGGCACGTTCGTAGGCAGGCTCGCTGTCGACATAGATCGAATCGACGTCGGACGAGAAGATGTCTCGTATCGTCCGGATGATCATGTCGCTTTCTTCGTAGATGTCGCAGGGGCCGGTCGTATTTTTTAGCCGGCGGACAATCACTTTCCACAATCGCAACAGGTAGGCCATGTCGCGGGAGAGTTCTTTTTTGTTTCGCTCTTGCCCGGCCGTGCGAACGATAAAGCCTAGCCCTTTGGGCGGGCTCAGTTCGAGCAGGGTCGAACGTAGCCGGCGGCGAACCTGATCGTCTTCGATCTTGCGCGAAACGCCGACTCGGCCCAGCGCGGGCATTAGCACCAGGTAGCGACCCGGGATGCTGATGTAGCTCGACAGGGTCGGCCCCTTCGAGCCGATTCCTTCTTTGATGACCTGCACCAACACTTCGTCGCCCCGTTTAAAGATCTCTTGGATCGGCGGTTTGACGCGGGGACGCATGCCGGGGCGTTGGCGGCGCTGTTGCGGGCGACGCCCGCGGCCGCGACTAGCCGGCGGCTTGGGGGGAGCGTCGTCGCCGTCGGCTTCGTCAGAATCGGAGGATTCGTCTTCGGCGGCGGTATCTTCGTCGACGGGGTCGTTGTTTTCGACTTCGTTAAAGTCAGCCGAGGCGGCGCCGCCGTAGTTTCCGCCGAAATCGTCGTCGAGCTGTTCGGCCGGGTCGTAGCCCCCTTGGCGGAAGTATTGCGGCTCGACGTCGCTGATATGGAGGAAGCCGTTTTTTCCGACGCCGAAATCGACGAAGGCGGCTTGAATACTGGGCTCTAGATTGACGACGACCCCTTTGTAGATGTTGCCGACGTAATTATCTTGGCTGGTCCGTTCGAGATAGAATTCTTCGAGGATTCCGTCCTCGACGATCGCAATCCGGCATTCTTCCGGTTGCGATACGTTGATCAGCATTTCTTTTTTCATTCTTGGTCTTTCGCGTGTTGCGTTTCACGACCGACCTTCCGCGCAGAGAAAACGGCTCGTCAGACCGTCGCCGACGTAAGCATCGGCAAACGGCTGCCGGAGCAGGCCGCAAAGCAGCGACGTGAGCGGAACAGAAACGTTGTTTGGCAAACAGTCCGGCGCCAGCATCTGCATGGATGGGGGGCCGCGACCGTCGCACTCGGACGAATTCTATGCGGGACTATCTGTCTTTAATGCTACTGCAAAGCGGCGTCAAAAGGCCGGATCGACGGCAGCGGCGTTTCATCTACAGAAATTGCGCTGGCGCGTCGTGTGATTTTTAGCGTCGGCTGTTTGGCGTCATGATCGATGAGCGTCGTTTTGTGGAACTTGCCCAGGGTCGCGAAAGTGTCGCGTCGGTCTGCCTGGCGGTGCGTCGTCTCCCGCTACGTCGTTACTTTAAAATCTGCGTCGAATGATCGTAAAACTAAGTGTGGTATTCGTTTATCGCGGAAAGTGCATCCGCATTACATCATTAATTCGGGTACCGCCCTGCGGACTTCCTCACGCAGGTAGCGTTTGATTTCTCGCGCGTTTTCCATTTCTCGAATGCGGCGGGCGACTTCTTCGCATTGGGCGAGAGAAACGCTCCGGCACACCTTCTTTATTTCGGGTATCGCGCTCGGCGTGATACTAAGGCTACGCAAACCGAGCCCAATCAGCAACATGGCATAAATCGGGTTGCCCCCCATTTGGCCGCAAAGGGTCGTCTTAATGTCGGCTTCTTTCGCCAGACGAACCGTCATTTCGATCAAGCGGAGGACTGCCGGATCGCAGTTGTTGTAAAGGGCGGCGACTTCTTTATTGCTACGATCGACCGCCAAGGTGTATTGGACCAGGTCGTTCGTGCCGATGCTGATAAAATCGACCTCTTTGGCGAAATGATCGAGCATGATTACCGAAGATGGGACTTCGACCATCATGCCGATTTTCAGGTTCCGATCGTACGGAATCCCTTCTTCGTCCAGGTCTTCCATGATATCCGTTAGCAGCATTTTTGCCTGCCGCAATTCGTGCAGCGTGCTGACCAACGGAAACATGACATGAATTTCTCCGAGCATGCTGGCTCGAAGGATTGCGCGTAACTGCGTGCGAAATAAAGAGATATTGCGCAGTGACAGCCGGATGCTACGTAGTCCTAGAAAGGGGTTCGCTTCGGCGGCGCGGCTCTCTTGGGGACTGCTAGCGATCTTGTCGGCGCCCAGGTCGAGCGTGCGAATGACGACCGGGGCGCCCCCCATGTCTTGAACGACTTTGGCGTAAACCTGGTAGTGGTCTTCTTCGGTCGGCTCTTGTTCTTGCCCCAAATAGAGAAATTCGGTGCGATAAAGGCCGACCCCTTCGGCGCCGCGCTGCAAGCAAGCGTCGACTTCGTGCGGAAACTCGATGTTGGCGTACAGGTGAATCTTTTCGCCGCTAAGCAGTTCCGACGGCAAGTCGCGAAGCAGATCGAGCCGGGCCGCCAGGCTACGGTGTTCTTCAACTTCTTGCTCGTATCGAGCGATCGTTTCGTCATCGGGCTGAAAGATGACCCGCCCTTGATCGCCGTCGATAATGACCAGGTCGCCGCCGGAAATCTCGTTCAAAAAGTCGCCTACGCCGACGACGGCTGGAATTTCGAGCGCTTCGGCGACGATCGCCGTGTGACCGCCGGGGCCCCCTACTTCGGTCACGAAGCCGAGGACCATCTCGCGATTTAAGTTGGCGGTCTCGCTGGGGGTTAGGTTGTTTGCGAGGACGACTACCGGCGATTTGATCTCTTCGAGCGCTTCGCGACGATTGCCGATCAGCTCGCCCATCAAGCGACGCTCGATGTCATGCACGTCGTTGGCGCGCTCGCGCAGGTAGGCGGTCGGCAGGTTTTCGAAAAACTTGCTGTATTTGCCTAGCGCCCGAGTGATGGCGTATTCGGCCGAGTAATGGCGCTGTTTAACGAGGTCGTCGATCTCGGTGCGAAGCTTGGCGTCTTGCAGCATCTGCAAGTGGGCGGAAAAGATTGCGCCATATTGCTGGCCGAGTTCGCCGGCGATCTCGTCGCGGCTTTGCTCAATTTGCTTGCTTACGGCTTCAAATGCGCCGGCCAAGCGTTGCATTTCGGCTTCGACCGCCCCGCGAGCGATGAAACGTCGGGGAATGCGATATCCTTTGTCGTCAATGACGACGGCCTCGCCGATGGCGACTCCTGGCGAAACGGCGATGCCTTGAAGGATGCGCATGGGCCCAGCGATTTCAGTCGGGTTGAGTGTCGGGCTGTTCGTCTTCTTCGACGAAAGAGTCGACCAGCGCCGCAAGTGCGTCGACGGCCGCTTCGGCGTCGTCGCCGTCGGCGATGATCGTCAGTTCGACCCCTTGTTCGGCGACTAGCGTTAGCAAATCAAGGATGCTTTTGCCGCTTACGCGGGTCGTCTCGCGTTCAATTTCGATATTGGATTGAAACTGATTCGCTAATTTGACGAACGCATCGGCAGGGCGCGCGTGCAGGCCCTGTTGGTTTTTGATAACGATTCGACGGGTCGCGTGCTGGTGGGTCATTTCGCCAACAGAAAATGATTCGATCGAGCCGTCGAGGGCTCTATCGCGCTTGGAAAAGGAGGGCCGCCGCGGCGGCCAACTCGATCATTGTGCGGCTCTTTTGGGGCGAGCCGCGCCAGGACGGAGCTTACGAGCCGAACTGATTGTTGTCCGCTTCTTCCAGCAATTGCTGGATATCGGGGATGTTTTTCGATTGCTTCAAGAACTTGCAGAACATGTCGTCGCGCAGTTGACGCGAGATGTTCTCTAGGGCTCGAAGGTGGTCTCCCGGGCGATCCGGCGGCGAAACGAGCAAGAAAAAGAGGTGAACTTTCTCGCCGTCCAAGCTGCTGAACTCGACGCCCGCTTCGCTGACTCCGACGGTGCCTACGAGGGTTTCGACGCTGGGGTGCTTGGTATGAGGGACGGCAATTCCGCGACCAATGCCGGTGCTGCCGAGTTCCTCGCGTTTCATGATCGCTTTGATGATGCCGTCGACGTTCTCTTCTTGGATCGCTCCGGCGGAGACCAAGCTTTGCGCTAATTCGCGGATGACGCCTTCTTTGTCGACGGCGCTTAGTTCGGGCTTAAT
>JBITAD010000587.1:0-6466 GCA_044439945.1 Blastopirellula sp. JB062 | reverse complement strand
AAAGCTGGCGGACCTAATACGCAAACGGGTCAAGATGAAACGCCGGGTCGCCGCCCTGACCGGCGAAGGCCGCATGCAAGCGATCGTGTTGATCGCGATGCCAATCTTGGTATTAGTCGCGTTGTCGTTAATTGCGCCCGATTATTGCGGCGTGTTGTGGGATCATTACGAAATCTTGATCGGCTGTGCGATCTCGCAAGGCATTGGCGCGTATTTGATTTATCGAATTGTTAACTTCGACTACTAAACAGGCAGGCTCATGGACGCCATTTCAAATCCTTGGATCATACAAGCGGCAATCTTCGCCTTGGTGTTTTGCATCGTCCTATGCGTGACGACCTGGTCGCGACCTGCCGTCGCCAAATCGGATGCGCGGCTTGATTCGTTCTTTCGCGAAGTCGGCGTCGCGTCTCCGGTCGAATCGGGCTCCAATACGCTGGCCAGCGGCGTGCAGTTCGTCTCTAAGCGATTGCTGCCGAATGAAGAGGAGTCACGCACCTATTTTACAAGACGATTAATACTAGCCGGCTTTCACCATCCCACCGCAATCTCGCTGTTTATGCTGGCAAGATTGCTGTTTATGGTCATGCCCCTATTTCTAGCGTTGCCGATCGCGCTGCTCGGGATATTTCCTTTTTACGCCACGATTTTTGTCGGCGTAAGCGTCGGGCTGGCCGGGATCATGGCGCCCGAGATATGGTTACGCTCGTGCGCTAAGCAGCGGCAAAAACGGCTACGCGAATCATTGCCTGACTTCGTCGATCTAGTCGTTACCTGCGTCGAAGGAGGAATGGGCGCGCCGGAATCGATCGGGCACGTGCATCAAGAACTCGCTTCGACTCACCCGGAACTTTCGTACGAGATCGCGCTCGTGTTGCGAGACGCGACCCTTGGCATCTCGCTCGACCAATCTTTCCGGCGCATGTCCGATCGTACAGGCGTGGAAGAAGTGCAAACGCTCTCGACCTTTCTCGAACATTCGCAGCGGTTTGGCGCCGCGATGGGCGAGGCGTTGCAAGAGCTTTCGGACATGCTGAGATTTCAGCGCGAACAACGTGCCGAAGAACGTGCGCAACAAGCTTCGGTCAAAATTTTGGTTCCTACGCTCCTGTTTATCTTCCCGACGATCTTCGTCGTTTTAGCCGGACCTGCCGCGATTCAAATCAGCGGAAAATTCGGAGGCGATTCAATGAACGCTGAAGACATACGAAACGAAGCGAAATGATGCGAAAACAACGAACCGCAATTGCGGCGGTCGAATTAGCGATTTGCCTGCCGCTATTAATCGCAATCACCGTTTTTACGGTCGACGCCGCGAACGTCCACTATGCGAAGGTAACGCTTGACAGCGCGGTTCGCATCGGTGTGCAGCGCGGTGCGACCAACCGTTTTACGCCTTTCACTTATGACCAATGGCGCGACGACGCCGCACGAAGTATCCGAGAAGAGATGGAAATGATGCCAGGCTTCGCAGATGAGCGATTCGAATCCAATGTCGAAGCCGACGCCGTCGGCGACCGGGTTACCGTAACGGCGACCGCTTCTTATCGCATCCCGACTCTTTTTAATTGGAGCGGGCTGGGAACCGAAATCCCGCTGGTGCGTCAATATGAGCTACGTCAAGTTCGATAAGGAGTCGCAGCGGTGAAATACGAGAAGACAAGACGAACTGGCGCGACGATGATCGAAGGTGCTTTTTGCCTGGTGATTGTCTTTTTTTTAGTCGTCGGCATGTTGGAATTCGGGATCGCTTCGTTACGCCGAAATTTGTTGCGAGACGGGGCGGCGCGAGTCGCCCGAGCCGCCATGCTACGGGGCCAAAATAGCGAACTCTCTGAGTGGGGCGCCAATCATCTCGAGTTTAACGCTGCGTCGGACGATCCGATCGCCGAAGCGATTCGTCCTTCGTTGACGACCATGGCGCCTGAAGACGTCCGGATCGTGATCGACTGGCCGGACGGCGATAACCTAACCGAGCAAAGAATTCATGTCGTCGTTCAATACGATCATCAATTTTTATTCGGGAACGTCTGGCTAATGGACCAGCTGTCGCTGATAGCGGAAACGCAGATGCGCATCGAAAAATAAGGGGCCTACGATGTCGTTGATCCGACGTAACTCTCGCGGCGCAAGCCGCCGCGGAAAAATATTGGTACTGGTCGTGCTGCTGTTGCCGGTCTTGTTCGCCAGCATGCTGCTGGTGTTCGACGGCAGTCGGATCACTGCCGAATCTCGCTCGCTTCAACACATGGCCGACGCTGCGGCGATGACTGCGGCAGACGAATTGTATCGCGGCGAGTCTCAGAACGTCGCCATTGCGGCCGCCGAAACGAATTTTCTCGCGAATGACGACGGCCTCAACGGTTCGATCAACGTCAATATTCCGCCCGCCTCCGGCGAATTCGCGGGCTCGAATCGACACGTTGAAGTTATCGTCAATCGATCGCTCGACAATTATTTTGGCGGGATATTTCAGTTAACCGATTCGACGACATTTTCGACACGCGCCGTCGCCGGCATCGAACCGGCGACCGCCGACGCGGCGATTGTCATACTTGACGAAGATCCCCCGCCGCTCACGCTTCTTGCGGCTTTACCGATTATCCCTTCGCTGCCTACGTTGATCAGCGGCTTTGAAATTCTCGGCCTAGGGCGAGTCTCCGTCGATGGGGCCATTTTAGTCAATACCTCTTGGGGAGGCGTAGACGAAAACGGTCAACAGGCCGGCATGTCGCACGGCCCTCCGTATGCGATTGCGTGTACGCCGATCTTGCCGTTGGCCAAAGTTCAAGCGAATGATCTACGCGTCGCCGGGGGAGTTGATCGACGGCAAAATTACATGGGATACGACGGAGACTATTCGACCATGTTGCGCGCCAATGCGCGACCGGTTCCAGACCCGCTGCGTGACGTCCCGCCGCCCACCGTCGCGGCCGATCCGATTAACGTCGTCGACGACTATCATGGCGGTCGAACGATTATCGGCCTGCCGTTGATTGGACCGCCGATCGTCCTTCGTCCCGGCGTCTACGACTGGATTACGATCGCCACAGGAAATATTATTTTTCGCCCCGGCGTATACGTGATCCGAGGCAAAGACCCTTTGACGCAATTGTCGCTAACCGTACTTGCCGCCAACGTTCGTGCGGAAGGGGTCATGTTTTACATTACTGACAACAACGGCTACTCCGTTCACGCTCCAGGCGTCGACGCGGCCGACGGCGAGTCGCATCCTGGAAACGTCGGTCTTCTCGAACTGTTGCCAAGCGTCGTCTTAAACATCGGCGTACTCGGCAGCAGGTATACGCCGCTCGATAGCCCTGGCAGCCCCTATCACGGCATGATGATCTATCAGCGACGCCATGATCGCCGCCCGATCGTGCTCGTCCAGGAAAACCTACTAGGCCCCGGCACGATCAGCGGTACGCTCTATACCAAATGGGGGCATCTGCTGCTTGCCGGAAAAGGAACCTTTGACGCTCGCCTCGTGGCGGGCACCTTACGCATTCTTGCGCTGCTCGACGTCCGCATCGCCCCCTCTTGGAAACTTGATCCTGCATTTGACGTTTACTTGGTCGAATAATTCGCCGCTTCCGCGCGGCGATCTCCATCGCCCAAGCGATAACGCAACAGACGCCCTGCCCCTTGCAAACTGGGCACGAGACAGGTCGCGCGTGTGAGCCATCGCAGCGGCCATGAATATCGGCCCAGTTGTTCTTGACCTAACGTTGGCCGCTCGGTAAGCAACCGTAACCCGGGCACTTCTTTTTCCAGCGTGAGAGGATCATCTAAACCCCAGCGCAACTGAGCGCCTGTCGCGCGAATGGCAGGAAGATAATTGAGCATTCGCACGCCCCAACGGCTGTAAGCGTCAAAGACGATCTCGCCTTGAGCGAAATGCGAAGTAATGCTTTGCAATAGCGGCGCAACCGCGCTCGCCGGCAAATAGGGCAGCACTCCTTCGGCGATCACGAACGTCGGCCGGTCAGTCGGGACCGAGCGGACCCAATTGGCGTCGAGAAGCGAAGCCGCAATCGATTCGCAACCGGGCCGCTCTGGAAAAATCTGGCCGCGTAACGCGATCACTTCCGGAAAATCGACCTCAAACCAAGCGACCTGATTCGAGGGGTTTACTCGCCAAATCCGACTATCCAAGCCGCAGCCCAGATGCAACACCGTCGCAAACGAATGTCGCGATAAAAAATCTCGCGTCCAATCATCAAGCGACTTCGCGCGAAACGCCAAACTGACCATGCCATCGCGAGTGACGCGCAGCTTTCGAAAGTCATAATCAATTCGCTCGATTGCAGCGGCCGCATAATGATCTTGCAGCAGCGAATCGCGAAGTCGGCTTTCTTCCGCTTTTCCGTAGAGCGTAATTAGCGTCGTTTCCCGCTCTTGCGTCAACTCGATCGATATCTGGCCGCCCACGCTCGCACTCTCGAAAGTCCGCGATTAAGTAGCTTCGCCGACATTTCGTACTCTGCCGATCCCCGCTTTCTAGATCTTTCAATCTAACAAAATCGACGCGATCGCGTTTCGCTGGAATTTCTAAGAAGTTTTAAACGTCGCTAAATCGCTTTACCCCAGCCCCAAGACTTTCAACTCGGCCGTCCCTTCGTTCATGTCGATTCGCTCTGGACGCCCCTTATGACGATAAACCAGCTTCGTATGGTCGATGCCCAAGACCCGCATGATTGTCGCATGCAAATCATGCACATGCAGCGGATTGTCGACCGCGTGCAAACCGAGATCATCGGTGGCGCCGATCGTGCGTCCTCCCTGGATTCCGCCGCCGGCCATCCACATCGTAAACCCGGTTGGGTTATGATCGCGACCGTTCCCCTGTTCCGACATCGGCGTGCGACCGAACTCGCCCCCCCAAATCACAAGAGTCTCGTCAAGCAGACCGCGCCGTTTCAAATCTTTTAGCAAACCGGCGATCGGCTTATCAACTTGCTTACATAGTTTGCCATGGTTGCTTTCGATATTGCTATGCGCATCCCAACCGCTGCCGGCGCCGCTATAAAGCTGCACGAAGCGGACGCCGTTCTCGACCATTCTTCGAGCTAACAAGCAATTTCGCCCAAAGACGCTCGTCTCCTTTTGGTCTAGCCCGTACAACTGCTTCGTCTCCTCCGATTCGGCGGTCAGATCGACGATCTCCGGGGCCGAAGCTTGCATGCGAAACGCGAGTTCGTACGACTTGATGCGGGCCTCTAACTCCGACTTATCTTTTCGTAACGCGGCATGACGATTGTCCATCGCTCCTAAGAGGTCAAGCTTCGCCCTTTGACGCGCGACGTCGATATGGCTCGGCGGATTCAGATTTGAAATAGGATCTTCGCCTCCTTTGAAAGGGACGCCTTGGTACGAGGCGGGCATAAAACCGCTTCCCCAATTTCGCGGCCCGTTCACCACTTGGCGATTGCTATCGGTCAAGATGACGAAGGCCGGCATGTTGTGATTTTCGGTCCCTAGACCGTACGTCGCCCACGCGCCCAACGACGGGCGTCCGCCGATTACGTGCCCCGTATTCATCTGACAGACGCCGGACGAATGATTGATGCCGTCAGAGACGCAAGATCGAATCACGCACAAGTCATCCGCGCATTCGGCGATTTCGGGTAACCAGTCCGAAACCCAGAGGCCGCTCTGGCCATGCCTCTTCCATTTTCGCGGACACTCCATCAAGGGCGCGTCATTCTCGCCCATCGCCAAGATCACTTTGCCAAAGCTTTCGGGCAATTGCTGGCCGGCAAGCTCATTCAATAGCGGTTTAGGATCAAACAAGTCAATATGACTGGGGCCCCCTTCCATAAACAGAAAGATGACGCTCTTCGCCTTGCTAGGCAGATGCGGCTGTTTTGGCGCTAACGAGGTCGAAGCTTCCGCGGCCGAAAGACTTTCTCCCAATAGCGCCGCCAAAGCGATAGCGCCAAATCCGCCGCCAGATTTAGCGAGAAATTCGCGGCGTGAGGTGGGTACTTCAATGTGTGGCGTCATCGACATATGAAATCTCGCTTCGGTAAGAATGGCGATTTTTTTAAGCAACGTAGCTGCAGACGGACGATGAAGACTCAATCGACAAACTGGAATTCGCTCGAATTCAGCAGCACATGACAATAATCAATTAGGGCCGTCATGTGAGGGCTGTTCGTACCGCCGTTAATTCGGGGCGAAACTTCTAAGACGCGTTGATTTTCATGTAAATCGGCAAGCGGACCTTGCTCGGCGGAACGGACGAAACGCCACATGCCGAACGTATTGTCTGAGACCAAGTCGTTTGGCGTATTGATCATAATTTGATCGACGCCGGCCAAAGCGCCGTCAGTCAGCCGCACGTCGTCGATCAGGCCGTCCCAGTTGTGCGTATCGCCGTCGACGTCACGGCCTCCGATGCTAAAGCGGAGCCGTCGGTCATTACAATTTCCGACTATGCCGTGCTTGACGACGGCGGTTTCTA
>JBITAD010000586.1:0-6489 GCA_044439945.1 Blastopirellula sp. JB062 | reverse complement strand
GAGCACCTTTGCTTCCTTGCCGAAGACGATGTGCAGTTTGTCGTCGGCCGCCTCTTCTTCTTCGATATTTTGTTTCAGCAGTTGCAGGCCCTCGATATAGCTGAGCAACTCGGCCCAGGTGCATAACGTGCCGTAGGTCGCTATTTCGTAATGCTCAACTTTTTGAGCCGCCGCGATCAACAGGGCGTCCATCACTTGCTCGTCGGCCGGAAGTTGCATCAAGGCGCTGGCCTCTTTGATCAGCCCGGCCATCGCTTCGCAAGTTTTCGTTTGCGGCTTTTTGCCGATCGAACGAAAGACCTCTTCCACCCGGGTCACCTGCGCCTCGGTCTCTCGCAAATGACTTTCGAACGCTTGTCGCAGCGCGGCGTCTGACGCTTTTTCGGCCATTTTCGGCAGGGCTTTGGTCAGTTGCGTCTCGGCGCTGAGCACGTCTTGCAACTCTTCCAAAAAAGCGTCGTGTAGCGTGTGTGCGGTCATCGCAACGATCTCCATCAATAGCGGTTGATTTCGTCTCTCTCATTCCTAATGGTCAAAGCTGCAAACTTCGTACCGCCGTCATCTTGCCGAGTGGAGCCGCTTTTTCCGCACATCAATGATCGTCGGGCGACCAATGGGGTCGCCTGGGCGACGCATCAGCGAAAAAAACGCTTTGCCCAATTTTGCGCCCCTTCCGCAATTTGCCCTTCGTCGAACGGGGCGAAGCCAAGGATCAAACCGGGCGTTCTTCGGCGACTGGTCGAATAAGCGCTGACCGGGTGATGCTCGATGCCGGCGTCTTCGGCCGCTTGTTGAAGTCGCCGATTTTGCCGCGCGTCGCTCGCTTGCACGACCACATGCAGGCCCGCTTCGTGCCGGGCGAAACGGATCTCGGAACCGAACGCCTGGTCGAGGGCGGCGAACATCGTCGCTTGCCGCTGAGCGTACAGCTTGCGCATGCGGCGGAGGTGACGCGCAAAATGTCCCTCCTCAATAAAGTCGGTCAAGGTCGCTTGCTCGAAGATGGGCGAATGCCGATCGGCTAACCATCGCGACGTGGCGAACGGCGCCGCCAACGACGGCGGCAACGCCAAATAACCGAGACGCAAGCCTGGGAACAGCACTTTGCTGAACGTTCCCAAATAGATCACCGATTGATGCTGATCGAGCGCGGCCAACGCTTGTTGCGGCCGACCGGCGAAGCGAAACTCGCCCACGTAATCATCTTCGATGACCCAGGCGTCTTGCCGCTTGGCCCAATCCAACAATTGCAACCGCCGCGGCAGGCTCATCGTCATGCCGGCGGGCCATTGCACGCTGGGCGTGACGTACGCCAAGCGAGCGTTGGGGCAAAGTCGCTCGCCTGCTTCCACGTCGATTCCTTGCTGGTCAACCGGAACCGCCGCCCCGATCGCACCTTGCGACGTAAACGCGTGCCATGTCGGATAATAGCCGGGCTCTTCCAGCCAAAACGAATCGCCAGGATCAAGCAGCAGGCGCGCGATCAGCTCGAGACCTTGCTGAACCCCGCTGGTGACGACGATCTGTTCGGCCGAACAAGTCACCCCTCGCGAAGCCCCCAGATAAGCGGCGATCGCGCTGCGCAGCGGAGCGTAACCAGCAGGATCGACTCCTAAAAAGGTCAACCGAGGCAACCGGCGCATTCGCCGATCGGCCAAGCGTTGCCAGACGCCGCGGGGAAAATGGGCGATGTCAGGCGCATGCGGACGAAACGGCTGCGGCGGCGTGATGACCCGCGGCGCCCAGTCCGTAAAACGCGATACGCTTTCGGCACGTTTCGCCAAGCGACGGCGCGAGCCGAGCGACGCCGCCGTTTCGCGAGCGGTCGAAGGGGGCGGTTGCTCGGGCAATTGCTGCGAAACGCGCGTGCCCGAACCGATCTCCGCTTCTAAATAACCTTCGACAAGCAACTGCTCGTAGGCGGCCGCGACCGTGTTGCGGGCAATTTGCAATTGCCGACAAAGATCGCGGGTCGAGGGAATTTTTTCGCCGGGACGCAGCCTGCCTGACTGAATCGCTTCGCGCAGTTGCGATTCCAACTGCCGATGCAACGACAACGAATCGCCGCGATCGACCGTGAGCGTATCAAATTGAAATCGCTGCGGGCGTCTTTGATGCATGCGAAGTGGCTCCATTAAATTGTGGAAAAGTGGATCTTTTAATGGTCCATATCGATGGTATTATAAAAAACGTCGGGAGAAGAGTCCGGTTCAAAACCGCTTTGATACCGGCCGGTAGCGTCTCTAATTTTTAAGGAGTCGAAAAATGTCGCAAAGGTTGAACTATTACGAGCTGGCGCCTGAACCGTTTCGTCATTTGATGGCGATTGAAAAACAACTGCGGCAAACGACGCTGGAACATGCGTTGCTTGAATTGGTCAAATTGCGCGTCTCGCAGATCAACGGCTGCGCTTACTGCTTGAACATGCATTCGACGCTACTGCGTCAAGCGGGCGAACCTGCGCATCGCATTGATTTGGTCGCCGCTTGGCGCGAAGCGCCTTGTTATTCGGATCGCGAACGAGCCGCGTTGGCTTGGGCCGAAGCGGTGACGCTTCTTGCGCAGCATCCGATCAAAGACGAATCGTATGAAGCGTTGACCGATCATTTTGACGAAACCGAAATCGTCCATCTGACGACGGCCGTCGTCATGATCAACAGCTGGAATCGGTTCGCCGTACCGTTTCGCAAAGCGCCGGAGATCGCAGCCGAAGCGACGGCTTAACCCCTCTTTTTCATTCACAAATTTCCTGGGAAGGCGGCCAATAATGAAACGTTATTTCGCAATGGCGGTGATCTTGCTTGTCGGCCTGATCGCATGGCGCGGTTTCGCGCACGATGCGGCGCATGGCCCGCAGGTCAAACCGGTAATGAGCCAAGCGATTATGGAAAAGGTCGACGGAGTTGCGACTCGCGCTACGATGGTCGAAGTGACCTGGGAAGCTGGCGGCTCTTCGGCCGCGCATCGTCATCCGGGGCCGACTTTCGTGTATGTGTTAGAAGGTGAATTGGAAACCCAAGTCGGCGACGGTCCGATCGTTCGTCTGAAACAGGGCGACACGTTGTACGAACCGTCGATGGTGCTGCACCGTGCGACGCGTAATGTGAGCCGGGATAAGCCTGCGAAAATATTGGCCCTGCATCTGCACCCGAGCGATACCGATCAACTGGTGATTCCGGAACCGCATGAAAATGCGGATTCCAACTAAAATAGCCGGTCAACCTGGTAGGTCGGCGACAATCGGACCGCCAGCGCAGACAACTGCGTACGTCGGTTGTCTGACGGACCGATGGTTCTTTCGGGAAGGTGCGAACCGCGGTCAACGCTTGGCTTGCTTCGCTTACCGGGCAAGATTGCGGAAACGTCATGGCAATTCTCCTGTTAAAAGGTGCGCAGAGTAATCGTCGCGGCCGCGGCAAAGTCGATGTGGTCGCTACGAATGGGCATTTCGATTGAACATGTAAATAATAAACAAAGTCTAAGACTTTGTCAAGGCATGTTTTTCAAAATGCGCGCAACATAAGAGGGGGACTCAGGTTCGAATCGCCCGATCGTCGCCGGGGCTTATTTTAAGACGTTCAGAAGATTGCTGTAGTCGTCGGTCCAAAGGCGATCAATCGCCAGTTGGGCAGGCGCATCGGACGCCGCTTGTCGGACGACTTCGTTTTCGAGCAACGAGCGATTGTTGGTCGCGATCACCCAGTGGGCGCCTGTTTTTTGTTCGGCCGCATCAGGAGCCGCGACAAAGTAGAGCGTTTGCAGGTCGCACTCTTGCGCCAAACCTTCGACGACGCTCCGCAGATCAACATGGATGTTGCTGATATGGACCGCGATCACCCCGTCGGCGGCAAGTCGCCGGCGATAGATTTCGAACGCTTCGCGGGTAAGCAAATGGGTGGGGATCGCGTCGCCGCTAAAGGCGTCGAGCACGAGCAGATCGAATTTTTGATCGCTTTCAGCTTCAAGCGACAGGCGGCCGTCGCCCAGCACAACTTCGATCTCGGCGGGCGAGTCTTGCAGGAAGGTGAAATAGTCGGCGGCAAGCTCGACCACTTCAGGATTGATTTCGTACATGCGAAACGTATCGCCCGACTTGCCGTAGGCGGCCAACGTACCGGCGCCGAGTCCGACGACGCCGACATGCAGCGGCCCTGTCGGGGAAAGTTGGCCAAGCACGACTCCGACGCCTGTCTCCGGCGCATAGTACGAGGTCGGTTCGCGGCGCCGCTTGTCGTCGAGAAATTGAAAGCCGTGGACGATTCGCCCATGAAACATCATGCGGCGCCGTTCTCCGGCGGCTTGTTGATCGTCAATATGCAACACGCCGTAAAAATTACGACGCGAAACGAGATAATCGCCGCTGAAGTTTCGCAGTTCTCCATAGACCACGACCAGCAGCAAAGGAATCGCCCAGGCGAGACGTTTGGGTAAAGGGGCAGGCGTTCGGTCGGAAGCGGGAAGTGTCGCCGTTTGTCGAACGGTCGAAAACAAGACGCCGCCGGCGATGAAAAAGCTGCCGAGAATGAAAATGGGAGCCTCAAAATAGTCGGTCAGCGCCAGCGGACAGACGAGCGAAACGACGACTCCGCCGATGGCGCCGCCGGCCGAGATGGTGAGATAGAACTCGGTGAGTCGCGCCGGTTGCGGTTTGAGCCGGACCAGTTCGCCGTGACAGACGAGACAAGCGAAAAAGAGTGCGGCGAAGTAGGCGGCGATCGCCGAGATCAAGCCGAACGATCCGCTAGCTAGGTCAACCGCCGCCACGGCGACCAGCGAGATCAAGGCCAGCCAGGCGATCGTTTCGCGGCGATACCAGCCTTCGCTATCGAACGCCAAGATAAACGTGAGCAAATAGAGACTTAGAGGAGCGACCCACAGCAGCGGCACGACCGCCATGTCTTGGCAAACATGGTTGGTGACCGACAGCAAGCCGAAACTCGCCCAAGCGGGCAAGAGAAGCCATTTTGCCCGAGTGCGCCACGAGATGTTCGGCAGATCGACGCTCGGCTTGGCATCGCTTGTTTTTCTTAAGGTTTGCGGCGCCGCGCGAAGTTGCCAAACGATGATCGCCAGCAACGCGGCGAACAGCCCGAACCCGATCGACCAGTGGGCCGCTTGCCGCGAAACGGCGAAGTTCGGCTCGATCAAAAAGGGATAGGTTAGCAAGGCCGACAACGATCCGGCGTTCGACAGCGCATAAAGTCGATAGGGCGAAACGGCGGGAAAGCGGCGGCCGAACCAAGCTTGCAATAAAGGGCCGTTGGCGGCGAGCAAAAAATAGGGCAAACCGATCGTGGCGGCCAGCAAGGCCAATATGCGAATCGCCGGTGCGTCGCCGGGAGACGGTTTCCAACTGGCGTCGGCCAAGACGGGCGCCAACGCCGCCGCCGCGACGACCAAGGCCATGTGCAATGCGCCTTGCCATCGCAGGGGGAGATATCGAGCGAGCAAATGGGCGTACAAATAGCCGAGAAAGAGAGCCACTTGAAAAAAGAGCATGGCGGTGGTCCAGACGGCGGGACTGCCGCCGAACCAAGGGAGAATCGCTTTGCTTACGATCGGTTGAATTTGAAACAACAGCAGCGCGCTGACGAAAACGGCGGCGGCGAAACAGCATTGCAGGATGGCAGGGAAGCGGTGCATAGATCGGCGATCGTTTATGCGATTGAAAATGGCGTCGCGCAAAGATAGCTCATAGGTTGAATTGCTACGCCGCAAAGAGATGAAATACGGATTAGAGGGGCGAGCATCTCAACTCTAGCTCCATCGGTGGGGTGCGGATCGCCCCAAGTGTTCAGCGTTTTTCGGCAAGAAAAGGTGGTAATTTAACAGTTGGGAACATGGAATTGTGCTTTTCATGCCGGAAAGGCCGACATTAGAATCGGGTTTGTTGTCCTTATCCCACCGTCAGGGAAGCAAGATCGCTTTGTTGACGAAAAATCCTCTTCTGTTGCTGGGAGACATTTGATTCGTGTACGCCACTGTTTCTCTTGAAGCGGAGGTAATGGCGGTCTTGCGAGACTTTGCCAGCGCTTACGCTAATCGAGATCTGGAGAAACTGCTGGCGGTGTTTCTGCCTGAACCGGACGTCGTCCTTCTCGGAACGGGCCAAGACGAAAAACGACTTGGTCTAGCGGGAATATGCGAACAGGCCGAACGTGACTGGGAACAAGCCGATACGTTGCACTTTCGCTTTGGATGGCGAAGCGTTTCGTGTCACGGCGACGTCTGCTGGGTCGCGTCCGATTGTTTCGCACTGGTTCAAGCGGGTTACCGTCAAGCGGAAATTCCACTCCGGATGACTGCCGTCCTGGTTCGCTCCGAAAATGACTCGCTGCGAATCGCTCAACTGCACTACTCTTCGCCGGTAATGCCGGAAGACGAGTCGGATACTTGTCTCGAGTAGATTTTGGCTATTATTTGATTCCAAGCGATATAACTTGACTGCCGAAAAAGCCCCTCGGATTGCCGTGGGGCTTTTTTCATGCG
>JBITAD010000585.1:0-6504 GCA_044439945.1 Blastopirellula sp. JB062 | reverse complement strand
ATTGACCGCTGAATTGACCGACAATCGCGGCGGCATTTTGATTCGCGATACGTCGAACTCTGGCAGCGGCACAATGTCGATCGAAAGCGCTGGCGAGCTAGAAACGGCGGAGCGTTTGAATTTGAAGTTCGCCGTCGACGATCCGCGTTATTCGACCGGCGACATTCCTGAAGGGGTCGAAGTCGTTCAGGCTCAACTCGAAAGCATCTTCCGCACCGAAGGGGGCGAGAGCTTGCTCGTCATGCATAACGTAACGGCCACTGAAGTCGGCGCGATCGACAATGCGGCGGCGCCCAATGCTCAGGAAGCTTCGCCCGAGGCGACCGGCGAATCGGCGCCTGAAACGCCAGGGGCTGACGCGCAATCAAATTATCCCGTTCGGCGAACCGATTTGCCTGGCGAAGAATATCTGGCTCTGGCGCAAGAAGGCGAAACCGAATCGGCCGAAGAAGCGCCGAAGTCGAAAGAAGAAACGCCTGCCGAAAAGCCGATGAGCGAAGCTCCGAAAACGGAAACCCCTGCCGAAGACGCGAAGGCTGAAGCGCCGAAGCCGGAAACGCCGGCTGAACCGTCGAAAGAGGAGCCCGCAAAAGAGGAGAAAGAACCGGCGAAGCCCGAATCGGCGCCGATGAACGCAGAGGCGCCGGCGGCGGAGATGCCGACGCCGGAAGCTCCGCTGACGGAAGAGCCGACGCTCGAGCTTGACCCGGATGAAGAGCCGATTCTGGACGCGGGAACGAAAATCGCGCCGCTCGAATTTCAATCGACCTTATCGTTTGACGAGAAGATTACGGCTCAAACTTTGCAAAGCCTGGTCTTGCAAGCGGCTGACGACTTGGGGATCGAGCGTCCTCAGATGCATCTTCTGCGAGACGGGCAAGCGATTCCGCTTGATAGTAGCGTGAGCGCTACCGAATGGACCGTTCAACTCTCTGGCGCCAAAGAGAATGCGAGCAATATTTTTCAGTCGATTCAAAGCGAACTGTCGAGCACGCCAGTGTGGCCTTCGTCTAGTAATATTGGGGCGCAAGTCGCCGGCGACATGCAACAAATGGCAATCTTCGCGTTGTTGCTTAGCCTGATCGGCGTGGTCGCCTACATTTGGTTCCGCTTTCAGAACTTGGCCTTCGGTTTGGCGGCCGTGGTGGCGTTGGTGCATGACGTGTTGATCACGCTCGGCGCTTTGGCGCTAACCACTTGGTTGCAATATGCGTTCGGCTTTTTGCAGATTGACGAGATGAAAATCAGCTTGCCGGTCGTCGCCGCCTTCCTGACTCTGATCGGTTATTCGCTCAACGACACGATCGTCGTGTTTGACCGAATTCGCGAAGTTCGCGGAAAGAGCCAAGAGCTAACGATCGACATGGTGAACGTCTCGATCAACCAGACCCTGGGGCGGACGATCTTGACGTCGTTAACCACCTTTATCGTGGTCGTCATTTTGTTCTTCCTCGGCGGCGAAGGAGTGCATAGCTTCTCGTTCGCTCTGGTTGTGGGCGTGCTGGTCGGTACTTACAGTTCCGTCTTCATCGCCTCGCCGGTACTTGTGTGGTTGATGAATCGCGAGCAAAAGAAGCAAGCCGTCGCTTCCTAAAGGTCGCAGGCGTTAAAGTTTCGCAAATATCTCAGGGGGACGCCGCGGCGTCCCCCTTTTTTTGTCGACCTCTTGCGCGGACCTGCTCGTACCGAGACTAGCGATGCCGATGATGATTTGCAGCGCGGTAAAGTTTCGCGAGTGCGACCAGTTCGTACGATCGCAATCTCTTGCCGCGGCAAAGTCGACGCAAACGCTAGGCGAAGAACGCCGTTTCTGAGAAATGCGATTTCCGCAAAGAAAACAGCTTATCGCTGCTAGCAGTTGGTCGATAATCAATTGTTAGACGGATACATCAGGATTTGTAGCGACGGATTGCGCTCATGGCTTCATGCAGGCCCCAGATTTGGGAGTCATCATGCTGGGCAATTCGAAACTGCTTACGATGGCCGCAATCGGCGTTATCGGCGTTGGCGCGGCGATGCCTTATTGGTCGCGTCATGACCCGAGCGGTCCCCTTCCCTCTTCAGCGGGCAACGCGACCGTTTTGCCGCGAGTTGATGCGTTTATCGGGCAAGAGCAAGAAGTGCCGCAACCAGAAATCGAATTGCCGGCGATCCGCAAGGTCGTTTCGCTCGGAGCTTCGACAAACGGCTTAGACGCGGCTGTGCCGCCGCCCAACTTGAGCGGCGAATATCCTGCACCGATTTCGTCTAACGCAACGGCTAAGCAACTGGTTGACTTGAGTCCGAAGGGCTACCAGCGCGTCTCGATCGCCCAGCGTGAACCTCGTTTGAATTCGCTGGAAGCGATCGCCATTCCGGTCGAAAGCTCGGGAGAGAAGGCCTACGACGCGCCAGAGCCGCAGCCAAAGACGCCTCGCATGTCGATCGGTCAGCGTGCCGAGCAAGCGCATTGGCGGCCTCAAACGACGACGGTCGTCGCCAGCAAACCGGTTTTGCCAGAGCCGCAGCCAATCTCGATTCCGGCTCAAACGCCTCTACCGGAGCGGCCTGCCCAGCCTCGGCGAAGTCATCGTTTAGTCGATGGGGATACGCTGCCGAAGTTAGCGGCTCGCTATTTGGGAGACGAGGAGTTGGCTTGGGCGATTTTCGAGGCGAACCGAGACGTCTTGGACGATCCGCAGTTATTGCCGCTAAAGGTGGAGATCCAGATTCCAGCAGCCAGCGAGATTGGCGCCTTGGGGCATGGAGCGAATCTTGCAAAACCGACCGCGCTGCGGTCGCTTGGCGCCGAAGGAGGCCGCTCGCGCCTGCGGCTGGCGCCATTGGTCCCCGGTCGTGCGAATTAAGCGATCGATTTAGTAAAGTGCGGTCGCTAGTTTTCGGCGGTACTCGTTGACCAGATCTTCGTCATCGGCAAGTTGTCGAAAAACATCGACCATCAATTGGCGGGCGGCTTCCCCCTGCCCGGTGCGATCATTGCGGATCACCGCCAGCGCCGTATCGAGCGATTCTTCAAATTGTCCGGCGGCCGCCAGCGCTTCGGCCAGTTTCAGCCGTTTTTCTTCGTCTTGGGGCGTCGCTGCAAGTTCAGCTCGACAAGCTTCGACCCCGTCGGTTTGGCTGCCTAGCTTGCGCAGTTCGAGTGCGGCTTTTACTTTTTCGG
Organism: Blastopirellula sp. JB062; assembly: GCA_044439945.1. Taxonomy (GTDB): domain Bacteria; phylum Planctomycetota; class Planctomycetia; order Pirellulales; family Pirellulaceae; genus Blastopirellula. Next base: position 3,341 of record JBITAD010000585.1, on the reverse strand, counting down.
CTTCCGGCTCTAAAAAGCCGCGCTCTTCCAGCGCGGCGATCATCGCCGTCGCATCGTCGTCGCGCTGTTGATCATAGTAATGCTCGGCCAGCATGATTTTTGCGGCGTCAAGTTTCGGATCCAGTTCGATCGCTTGAAGTAATTTCGCTTCTACTTCGGTCGATTGGGCGCCTAGCGTATTGCGGACTTCGCTTAGCAACGCCTCGGCTTCGCTCGGCAACTGGCGCTCGATCCAACTGCGGACGAATTCTTCGGGACGCATGCCGTCAAAAAAATCGACGACTGCGCCGTCTCGCATGGCGAAGACGGCCGGAACTCCTTGCACGTTGAACTGGGCGGCCAACTGCGGGACCGTTTCGGCGTCGGCTTTGGCGAAGAGAAACTTGCCCGCCATTTCGGCGGCCAATTTTTCTAAAATCGGCATCAACAATTGACAAGGTTGACACCGCTGGGCCCAAAAATCGACGACGACCGGAATCTCATGAGAACGTTGCAGAACTTCCGTTTCGAAGTTTTCTAGCGTGACTTCCAGCACCCAAGGGCTCGACTGAGGCATTTGTAAATCGCGTAATCAAAAAAAGGAAGGAAATAGTCGCCGTGAAAACGCGCCGCACTTCTTGCGGAGAACCGAAAAAAGCCGAAGAATCGTAGGTGGAGCGTTCACTGCTCCGAGTTTACACCATTCTCCTTGATCCGCCGAATCTCCCATGCCGACTTCCGACAAAGATCGTTTCGCCGCTCGGCGCAACAAGCTTCGAAAATTGGTCAAAAAGACAGGCGCTCAAGCGATCCTGGTGACCGACTTTACCAACGTCAGCTATCTGACAGGATTTACGGGCGACGACAGCTATTTGCTTGTCTCCGCCGATACGGAGGTGCTGTTAAGCGATCCCCGGTATACGCAGCAGTTAGAAGAAGAGTGCCCGGACCTGAATCTGGAGATCCGCGCTCCGGGCAAGTCGATGTTGGCCTCGGTGCAGAAAGTGACCAAAGAGGCGTCGGTAAGCAAGTTGGCGTTCGAGTCGAGCTCGATCACGGTCGATTTGTACGAAAAGTTTGCGGAAAAATTGCCCAAAGTCGAGCTTTGCTCGGCCGCTGGACTGGTCGAACAGTTGCGCGAAATCAAAGATGCCGACGAAATCGCCGCGATTCGTCAGGCCATCTATTGCGCGGAGAAAGCGTTTGCCGTAATTCGAGCCGCGATGCACGGCGAACAAACCGAACGTCAAATCGCCGCCGACTTAGAGTATCAAGTTCGTAAATTCGGCGGCAGCGGCTTAAGCTTCCCGCCGATCGTCGGCGTGGGAGAGCGTGCCGCGCTGCCGCACGGAACCCCAAGCGAAAAGAAAATCGAAGAGGACGGTTTCGTACTAATCGACTGGGGAGCGGTCGCCGGCGGCTACGTGAGCGACTTGACGCGTGTTTTGGCGACCGGTAAAATCTCGCCCAAAATTAAACGTATTTATGATATTGTCTTAAAAGCTCAGCTTCGTGCGATCGACGCGATTCGACCCGGCGCGTTGATGTGCGATGTCGACAAGGCCGCTCGCGACGTCATTGCCGATGCTGGCTTCGGCAAGCGATTTGGCCATGGTTTAGGCCATGGAATTGGCCTGAATGTTCATGAAGCGCCTCGGTTCAACAGTTCTCAAACCCGCCCCCTACAGGTAGGCATGGTGGTCACCGTAGAGCCGGGCATCTATATTCCTGGGTTTGGCGGCGTTCGTATTGAGGACGACGTGTTGGTGACGAGAAACGGACACGAAGTGCTTACCAGCGTTCCCAAAGATTTCGACGAGAGCGTTATCGACTGATCGTTGACGCTTCCTTTCCCACAAGACCAAGCGGTGCGAACCGCATTCCGGAGACCTTCCATCCATGGCCAAGTCTGAGCCCGCCGGCAGCGGCGTCTTTGATCTCGATCGGTTGCGACAACTCATCGAACTGATGAAAGAGCACGAGCTTTCGGAAATTGATCTCCGGGAAGGCGAACGTCAAATTCAAATGAAACGGGGTTCAAGCGTCGCTTACGCACCGGCCCCAATGCCGACGGCTGCCGCTCCGGCGCCTGCCGCCGCACCCGCTTCGGCCCCGGCCGCGGCGGAAGATTCGCATTTGGTAACGATCAACAGTCCGATGGTCGGCACGTTTTACGCCAAGCCGAAGCCGGACTCAGAAAACTTCGCCAAAGTCGGCGATCATATCGGCGAAGATTCGGTCGTTTGCATCATCGAAGCGATGAAGGTGTTTAACGAAATTAAAGCTGAATTGACCGGCAAGATCGTCGCCGTGTTAGTGAAAAACGAAGACCCGGTCGAGTTCGGCCAGCCATTATTCAAGGTCGACCCGCGCGGCTAGTTCGCGTCTTTGTCCCGCATCCGGATCCTCTCTATGTATAACCGCATTCTCATTGCGAATCGCGGCGAGATCGCCCTGCGAATTATCCGCGCTTGTAAAGAGCTCGGCGTCGAAACGGTCGCTATTTTTAGCGAGGCCGATCGCGGCGCTTCGTATCTTGAACTGGCGGACGAAGCGTATTGCGTCGGTCCCGCTAAAAGCGCCCAAAGCTATTTAAAGATCGATCGCGTCATTAGCGCCGCCGAAGTCGGCAATGTCGAAGCGATTCATCCTGGCTACGGTTTTTTGGCTGAAAACGCTCAGTTCAACGAGATCTGCCGCAGTTGCAATATCGATTTCATCGGTCCTTCTCCTGATGCGATGCTTCGTTTGGGCGATAAAAACGAAGCGCGCAAAATGGCTCGCGCGGCCGAAGTGCCGGTCGTGCCGGGTTCGGACGGGCTGATCGAAGATCATGACGAAGCGCTGAAAATCGCTCATGAAATCGGATTTCCCGTCTTGATCAAAGCGACCGCCGGCGGCGGCGGCAAAGGGATGCGAGTTGCGGCGAACGATCTCGTTTTGAAGACCGCGTTACAGCAAGCCCAGAACGAAGCGCAAGCCGCGTTCGGCAACGGCGGCGTCTATCTCGAAAAATACGTTGAGCATCCCCGCCATGTCGAAGTGCAGGTGATCGCCGACCAACATGGCAACGTCGTGCATTTGTACGAACGCGAATGTTCCACTCAGCGTCGTCATCAAAAGCTGATTGAAGAAAGTCCGGCGCCCAACATTTCGCCTGAAACCCGCGAAGCGATTTGCGCTGCGGCCGTTCGCATGATTCAAGGCGCCGACTACCATAACGCCGGTACGGTCGAGTTCATCGTCGACAAAGACGAAAACTTCTACTTTATCGAGGTCAACGCGCGAATTCAGGTGGAGCATCCCGTAACCGAAATGGTGACCGGAATCGACCTGATTCAAGCTCAAATTCGAGTCGCCGC